>JBCCLI010000102.1:0-17171 GCA_039026975.1 Bacteroidota bacterium
CCAGATGCCCGCTTTCTACTTGCCAGAACAGAACATGAACGTAAGGAGAATATCATAGAAGAAGACCATTGGATAGCGGCATTAGCGTGGGCGGTAGAGCAGGGGGCAGACATAGTGAGTACCTCTGTTAATTTTACTGATCACCATTATACGCCCTCCCAGATGGATGGGAAAACAGCGGCTGCATCTAAAGCTGCTGCCATTGCTGCTCAAAAGGGATGCCTCATTGTTTGTGCCATGGGAAATGAAGGAGATAGCAAATGGAAGATTATGGGAGCTCCTGCTGATGTACCCGAAGTATTATCTGTAGGAGGATCTCTGCCTATGATGCCTGTACATATTCCTTTTGCCTCCACAGGACCTGCTGCTGGAGGAGGCCTAAAACCTAATGTGTCAGGCCCTGCCTATGTGGTAACTACAGAAAAAGGAAAGGACTATAATATACAAGCAGGAACCTCATTTGCCTGCCCCTTAATCGCAGGAGTAGCCGCCTGCTTCCTTCAGCAAAAGCCTGACCTGTCCCCCAAAGCCGTTATTAATATTCTCCAGCGTTTTGGACACCACTTTCCATATTATGACTTTTACCTGGGATTTGGGGTACCAGATATGAGAAAGCTCTGGAAGGAGCCTGCTGAGATGTCACCAACCTTTACGGTGGATATCTCCTCTGACAGTATTTTATTGACCTTCTCCCCTCCCCTGGATTCGAGCAGGAAAGAAAGCAGGGTGTTAGCCTTTCATCTGGAGAATGAGAAAGGGCAAATTGAGAATTGTTATTTCTCCCTGATAGAAGAGGATGAGCGTCAATATTTCTTCAGGAGAAAAGAAAGGCCTGGTATCCTACGCATATGGTTTGAAGGATATCTGTACCAAAAAAAGTTTGAGTAATACTAGCGCCACATGCTGCTATTCAAATTTGTAGGATGGTTATAACTATCTGCCAAATATTCTGCATAAGCCTCCCAGTAGTTGCGTTGGACGTAGCTCTCATCTATTCCTCCCACGTAGTGAAAAACGAAGCCCATCACAGACAGACTTAGCAAATGCCCAATTTCATGAAGGAGTAAGTATTCTCCCCCAGGTTTAAAGAATACAATATTACCCATGTTGCAGGCAGTAAAGCCAGGAAAGGGCCCTAAACAGCCTCCGTAAACGGTAATGGTACAGGTTTTAGGCTCAAACCCTATGCGTATTCTCCAGGAAGGAATCCCAAAAGGAGCAATCATCAATGCCAGACAGGCATTCACCAACATCCATAGTAATCCCACCAGATTTACGGGCCATGACATAGGTAGCAGCCAATTAAGCCACCCTATACAGGAATGGTAAAAGCCAAAGCGAGAGACAACTAAAAAGGAAGACATAAGGGCAAGTATACCTACTGACCAGGCTACCCACCAATACCCTGAGGAAAGTCCTATAATGAGTGTATTAGCGGCAGCATTCAGCCCAATGATAGCCCCTCTAAAAAATTCTCCTATGGGAGTATGATGATATTTACTCACCAATAGGTATCCTAAACAGATGTGAAAGGCAGCTACCCCCAGCCCTAGGCATAAGGAAGAAAAACCCACCTCTAATTCCAGAAAAGGATAATAACAGAAACCATACAGAAAAAAGATACAGGCTCCAAGGGGTGAAACTATCAGATTCATTCTCATTCATCTATCCCACTATGCTGGACACTACCAGTATTAAGGAATGCGCGCACCGTATTGTTGGTCATAATACTCCCTATACGCCCCTGACCTAACGCTGTTTACCCACCCTTCATTTTCTAAATACCAGTCTATGGTTTTTTCCAGGCCTTCTTCAAACTGCAAAGAGGGTTGCCACCCTAAATCATTTTCTATTTTGCTAGCATCTATGGCATATCGCATATCATGGCCGGGTCTGTCAGTAACGTACTGAATTAGATTTCTTGAGTCCCCTGATTCCCTACCCAGCTTTTTATCCATAGTATCACAAAGAAGGTAAATAAGGTCTATATTTTTCCACTCGTTTTTACCCCCTATATTATAAGCATGTCCATTCTCTCCCTTGTGAAATATGAGGTCTATGGCTGTACAATGGTCTTCCACCCATAGCCAATCCCTGATATTTTCCCCTTTCCCATAGACGGGTAAAGGAGCCCTATTTACAATATTGGATATAAAAAGAGGAATGAGCTTTTCAGGGAACTGGTACGGCCCATAGTTATTAGAGCAGTTACTAATGACATAAGGAACCTTATAAGTATTCCCAAATGCTCGGACAAAGTGGTCTGAGCTGGCTTTGGAGGCGGCATATGGACTCTGGGGATCATAAGCAGTAGTCTCCATAAAAAATCCTTCATCCCCTAATGACCCATACACTTCATCTGTAGACACGTGATGATAGCGTACCTCTTTCCTATCCCCCCAATACTTGGCAGCTAGGCTTAGCAGACTTACCGTACCTACAATGTTAGTCTGGATAAAAGGTCGAGGGTCTAGGATACTTCTATCTACGTGAGACTCAGCAGCTAAATGGATGATTCCATCTATGGGGTGGCGCTCAAAAATTTTCTCAAGTAAGGCCCAATCGCAGATATCCCCTTTCACAAACTCATAATTGGGAGCTGATGCTATGTCCTGAAGGTTAGCCAAATTTCCTGCATAGGTGAGCTTGTCCAGGTTGAGGATGTGATAAGAGGGATAGGAGTTTACCATATGTCTCACCAGGTGAGAACCTATAAAACCCGCCCCTCCCGTTATTAAAATATGTCTACTGCTGTTACTCATAAATACAAATTAACATCTCCCCCGGGAATAATTCTAGCTTGAAGCTGTTGGAAAGTCGGATCACACCGGTTTGGTATAGAATCAAAGGCTAAATATTGCTAATTCATCAACTTTTCCCCTACTTTGTTTAATAGCTGATAGAAATATGGAAGAAAAGAAGGCAAAAGCTAACCAGATAAACATTGAGTTGCCTGCAGAAGTAGCGAAAGGTGTTTACAGCAATCTGGCAATTATTTCCCACTCAAGTTCTGAATTCGTGCTAGACTTTGTTCAAATATTACCCGGAACCCCGAAAGCAGAGGTACGTTCCCGTATTATTATGAGCCCTCAGCACGCTAAGCGACTACTTTTCGCTTTGGGGGAGAACATTGAAAAATTTGAAAATAAGCATGGAGAAGTAACCATACAAGAGCAGGAAGTGCAAATTCCCCCTACTTTTGGTGGGCCTACTGGATTTGCTTGAGGCTGGATAAGACATATATTACCTATGCAAGTGGTTGCTTTTTACTCCATTCAGAGTATGTCCTAATTGCTCTTCTCAATCCCTTTACAACCAGCAATTTCCTACTAGGGACTGATTTCTACATGAGGGTAGATGAATGTCAGAGGAGTATGTAAATAAACTAGTTTTAAGTGCCTGAGGCATGGGCATTAGCATTTCACACCAAACAATTACACTGTATATGAAAAGAAAGACTTTTACACAACTGCACATTTGGGCCGTTATCCTCCTTCTCATGCTGGGAAGTGGGTCTAGCATGTTTGCCCAAACTGGGCCACTGCCAGTCGTAGATGAGGTAAAAATTCCTACAGACGTCATTCTTAAAATTAGGGAGGCTAAGCATCCCAAATTAAACGAGTTACCGGGTAATGAGACTGACCCACAACCTCTCCCTACTGTCCAAGCCCAATGGGATCAGGTCTTCAGCTACAACCTAACTGATTCTATAGGAGGGCTAACCTCCTTACTAGGAGTAGCCTACACTGGTTCTGAGATATGGGTATCCCAATTTAATACAGACAGTGTTTATATTTTCAATAGCCTGGGGCAATTCCAGCAGTTTATCGAGATACCTGGCGTGAGTAGATTGAGTGGACTTACCTATGATGGAACTAACATCTATGGGGCTAATGGTAGCACAACTATTTATGAGATAGACCCAAATAGTCGTACGCTTTCCAATACGTTCACTATCCCTTCAGCTGCCATTTATCTTACATATGATGAAACAGCTGATGGGGGAAATGGTGGATTCTGGACAGGCAGCTTCTTGAATACCCCAGATGATTTAACGTTAGTAAGCCGAGCAGGGTCCTTGCTTTCAACTATTCCCAACACCTCTCATG
Source organism: Bacteroidota bacterium (assembly GCA_039026975.1). GTDB lineage: Bacteria > Bacteroidota > Bacteroidia > J057 > J057 > JBCBKZ01. The sequence continues at coordinate 4,110 of JBCCLI010000102.1, forward strand.
GCTTACAGGGAATAATAGGAGCCGCAGTAGATAACACTAGCCAAGGGGGTCCCTACCTATGGGTATTTGACCAGGGAGGCGCTCCCTCTTCAGCTGTCATTAGGCAGATTAATATTTCTACCGGCATGACCACTCCCACTGCTAGAAATGTGGCAGGAGATCTTGGACGTACAGGAGCCCTCGCAGGAGACTTATTTATTGTCAGAGACTTTACTACTGATAGGGATGTCATTTTCGCCATAGTACAGGACCAGCAAAATATCTTGATCGGATATGAATTAGATTTTGTACCTGCCAACCAGGATTTATCAGTAGAAGAAATCAGAATGGTGGAAGGACTTTCCAGAATTCCTGTAGATCAATTAGACACTATTAGCACTTCTGGAATCATTGTCAACTTTGGCCTGGACTCTGTTCCAGCTCCACAATTGGTAGTTACAGCCGTAGATGAAAATAACTTTATTCTAGCTACTGATACTACAGACCTGGCCAGTATAGGTCCTAGTGATACACTCGCTTTTTCTCAGCCAGTATGGAAGCCTGAAACCCAAGGACTGTATGGCGTATTCGGAGAGGTTTTAATTAATGGAGTAGCGGAAGATGAGAACTCTGATAATAATCTGAACAGCTTTATTTTTCTTGCTACAGATTCTACCTTATCCAGAGATCTAGGTCCTATATCTGGAATTGTAGGCTTTGAACCAACAGATTTCCCAGATGCCATTTTAGGGCAGAATTTCCCCATTGGTGTCCAGGATGATATGAGTTCCATTACCTTCCTCTTTGTACCAGATGCTGCCAATCTGAATGATGCCATATTCGCTTCTGTGTACATAGTAGATCCTTCAACCGGTCAGCCTGTCAGTGTGATTGCGAATACATTTCCCTACATAGTTACCCAGGAAGATGTGGATAGATTAGATAATGAAGGCTTAGCTACTGTGGTAACAGTTCCTTTCGCAGGAGGTCCTGTGACCATTCCGCTGGAGAATGTATTTGTGGGGGTAAATCAAGGTATAGCTCCCCTCAATCTAGCCGTTAGAGAGGAGATTTTCACGCCAGGAACTACCTGGGTATTGGATCAGAGAGCACAAGGAGGGTTTGGATGGGTTAATAATGAGCGCTTATTCATCAGTGGAGAATTTGTGTATGCCGTTCAGCCTAATTTCAACTTCTGTGCAGATTTTAAAATTGATAGCACTTCCATTGTAGCTGATGATGGTTCCGGTACGGGTTCTGCTTCCGTAGCTGTTTCTGGGGGTACCCCTCCTTACACCTACCTATGGAGCGTGGGGCAGTCTAATAGCACATTAGAAAATGTAGCAGGAGGAGATTACATTCTGAATGTATTTGATGACAGGCAGTGCTTGATCAATACCACAGTAAGCATTCCGCTTTCTGTAAGTATTGAAGAAAGACTACAGGCGGGTATTACAGAACTGGAGACATATCCAGTACCAGCAAGAGATGTTTTCTCAGTAGATCTCATCCTTTCTGAAAGCCTGGAAACTGAGGTAAGGCTTCTGACTCCTACGGGTCAGCTGCTAGCCAGTCAAACCTTTACCAATCGCTCTGTGCTAAACACCCAGTTTGAAGTAGACCACCTGCCAACGGGTGTATTCATTCTACAAGTGAGAACTGAAAAAGGGGTGATTAATCAGTTAGTAGCTAAGCAATAAGCTATAATGTTTGAAATAATATCCCGTACAAGAGGAAGGTAAGAATACCTTTCTCTTGTATTCTTTACTGAAATATTTACACAGCATGAAATTATTAGCCCATGTTTGAATGGCTAATTTCTGTATATTTAGGATAAGTATCGTATTTTAAAGATCCCTGTATGCTTCTTTTTACGCAATCCATCCAACAAAGAATAGTTTACTTCCTGGTTTTCTGCCTAATGGGAATTCCCTTTTTGGCTGATGCCCAACCCCTACTAGAAGAGGGGTTCGAGCAAGGTATCCCTAATACATTTACCCTGGTAGATAATGATGGGCTCACCCCTAATAATCCAGCTTTCACGGCCGCTTGGATAGCTACTGTAGATGGTGGATTCAATGTAGTTGCGAGTACCTCTTGGTACGTGCCTGCAGGTAGCGCTGATGACTGGCTGATTACACCTCCTCTCACTATTCCCGCTACTGGGATTTATACCCTAAGCTGGCTTGCATATGCTCTTGAAGAAGCTCCCTTTGATGACGGATACGAGGTAAGGGTATCTACTACGAATACAAACTTATCCTCCTTTAATGATGTACTGTTTAGCACTCTAGCAGAAAATGCCTCTCCTACCACCAGAACTGCTCCGCTTACAGATTATGCTGGAGAAACCATTTATATAGGGTTTAGAAATAACTCTAATGATAAAAATGTCCTATTCCTGGATGACCTACTGGTTGAGGAGCAAGCAGATTTTGATGGTGCGTTAGTAGATGTAGGAAGACTAAATTCAGAGTATTCTTTACTTCCTGTCAAACAAGCCTCCCCTTTTTCCTTATCTGTGGACGTAGCTAACCTGGGAGGTCAGGCCCTCACAAATGTATCCGTATCCGGAACCATTATTAATGAAGCTGGGGCTACCCTTTTCACAGATGAAATGGGAGGAGCCTTAGCGACACTAGCTGCTGGTGATACAGTTACTTTCAGCGGCCAGGGGTCTTTTACCCCTCCTGATACAGGATTTTATATAGGTGTCTTTACCTTATCTTCAGCAGAAGCAGATCAAGTAGGACTTAATGATACTATAGCTACAAGCCTACTGGTAACAGATACAGTCTATGCCAGAGACATACCTACCTCAGAAGGACTAGGCCTCATAGGTGTAGGAACAGATGAGGATGGAAAAGTATTAGGAAGCATATTTGAAGTATTAGTAGAGGATGCCATAAGTTCTACCACCATCCTTTTACTCCCCAGGGGCCGTAATCTAGGAGATCAGCCATTTGTGAGTGTTTACACAGTAAATGCGCAAACGGGAGTCCCTACGTCCAATGTAGTAGCTAATTCTTTTCCCTACATTATTACGCCTGCAGACACCCTACGATCATTTAATGGATTCCTGACACCTGTAGATTTTGTCTTTGCTGGAGGGCCCATTACGCTACCTCCAGGAAAGTATCTCTTCGGTATGCATGAAGGGGACTCCATCCTTAGCATAGGAGAAACCGCTGATATCTATACCCCCAGAAGTTCTTTTGTTACGGGGGATAATGGCATGTTATGGCAGTCAGTAGAAGAAGGGTATAATGGACTTGAGAATGCATTAGTTATTAGGCCTAACCTAAACGCATGTGCCAATTTTAAGGTGTCTGCCACTACCTCTCCCGACGGAGGGACAGGAGATGGGTCAGCTACCCTCACTGTAGAAGGAGGCACCGCGCCTATTACATACTCCTGGAGTAGCGGCCAATCCACTGCCACTGTTGATGGATTGGCGACGGGAACGTACACTGTGACCGTGAGTGATGGATCAGGATGTTCATCTGTCATTGAAGTAGTCATAGGAACTACTACTTCAGTAGAAGAACTCCTTGAGGCTGGCATTCAGGAATTAGCCCTTTATCCAGTACCAGCTACTAACAGTTTAACGCTGGACATGGAATTTTCTCAGCCCACAGCTGTACAGCTACGTATGCTAGACTTACAGGGAAGGGTACTGAGCCAATTATCTACCACCAAACAATCCACTCGCTCTCAACAGTTTTCTATCAGAGATTTATCTTCGGGGATATACTTCCTGCAGGTACAGACACCTACGGGAAGCATTATGCTCAAGTGGATGAAAGTGGAGTAATTATCAAGATCATTTGAGAATTATTCGTAACTTATTAATAGTAAATACGATATACCGATAAAAGAGCTAGTTATGTTAAAATTTATTCCAAACGCCCTGCTAAAGGCCTTCAATAAATTACCCTTGTGGGGAAAAATCGCTACACCTATAGTAGCTATCCTGGCTTTGTCCTTCATTTGGAGTACCATAAAAGCATTATTCTGGGTAATTGTTCTAGTGAGTTTGGTAGTAGGAGTTATCTCTCTAACAAATAAAACAGCTGATGAAGAAGAAAAGATAGGCAAGTTCTGATTCTCCTAAATCAACTGAAATAGATATATGTAGTAAGCCTTTTGGAAAGATTCTTCCAAAAGGCTTTGTATTTTCTCCTTCCGCAATCATAATTTTCCTGTAAATTTGCAGCCTCTTCGTTCTATAGGAAATACCTATAGAAAATAATCTGTTTAACTGCAGCATGGAATTAAGTAAAACGTATGACCCGGCCTCTATAGAGGACAAATGGTATGCTTCATGGATGAAAGCAAGGATCTTTCACGCAGAACCTGATAACCGTCCTTCCTACACCGTAGCCATCCCACCGCCTAATGTAACGGGCATTCTACACATGGGACATGTCTTAAATAATACCATCCAGGACATACTGGTCAGGAAAAAAAGAATGCAGGGATTTAACACTTGTTGGGTTCCTGGTACTGACCATGCCTCCATAGCTACAGAGGCTAAGGTGGTGGCCCTGCTAGCTAAACAAGGCATTAAGAAATCAGATTTAAGCAGAGATGAATTTCTGGAACATGCCTTTGCATGGAAAGAAAAGTACGGAGGTATTATTCTCCAGCAGTTACGCAAGCTAGGCGCTAGCTGCGACTGGGACAGGACAGCCTTCACCATGGAGGAAAGGTACTCGGAGGGAGTTATTAATGTTTTTTGTGAACTATATGATAAGGGCTTGATTTATCGGGGTAAGCGCATGGTTAACTGGGATCCTGCAGCCCAAACAGCCATCTCTGATGAAGAGGTAAACCATAAGGATACTAATGGTTTTCTCTATCACTTAAGGTATAATATCTCGGGTACGGAAGATGAGTACGTTACCATAGCCACTACCCGTCCTGAAACCATTCTGGGAGATACAGCCATAGCCATTAATCCTGAGGATGAACGCTATATCCACCTTCACGGAAAAACGGCCATAGTTCCCCTCGTAAATAGGGAAATTCCCATTATCCTAGATAGCTATGTGGATAAGGAGTTTGGGACAGGCTGCCTGAAAGTTACGCCCGCACATGATACCAATGACTATGAAATAGGGCTTAGGCATAAGCTGGAATTTCTGGATATCCTAAATCCAGATGGGACCATTAGTGAGGCTGGCCAGCTATACGTAGGGGAAGACCGCTTCAAGGTGCGTAAACAGATAGCCACAGAGCTGGAAGAGAAGGGGCATCTGGTGAAACAGGAACCCTACACGCATTCTGTTGGCTATTCTGAAAGAACTAAAGCAGCCATAGAACCAAAGCTATCCATGCAATGGTTCCTGGACATGAAAGACATTTCTAAACCAGCCCTGGAGGCAGTTCTCTCTGAAGAGGTTAGGCTTATTCCCAGCAAGTTCATCAATACCTACCGGTACTGGATGGAAAATGTTAGGGACTGGTGCTTGTCCAGGCAGTTATGGTGGGGACACCAGATTCCTGCCTACTTTTTAAAAGGAACGGATGAAGTCTTTGTAGCGCCTACGGCGGAAAAAGCCCTGCAAAAAGCCAGGGAGAAATTTCCTGAAAGAGATATACAAGCAGAGGATCTCATCCAGGACCCAGATGTTCTGGATACCTGGGCCTCTAGCTGGCTATGGCCCATAGGGGTTTTTGACGGTGTTATGGATCCTGAGAATAAGGACTTCACATACTTCTATCCCACACAGGACTTAGTAACAGCTCCGGAAATTCTCTTTTTCTGGGTAGCTAGAATGATCATTGCGGGCTATCAGTTTACGGGTGAAAAGCCTTTCACTAACGTATACCTGACGGGCATCGTACGGGATCACCTTAGGCGGAAGATGAGTAAATCCTTGGGGAATAGCCCAGATCCACTTGAAATGATAGAAGAGTATGGAGCGGATGCCCTAAGGGTAGGCATGATGTTTTCCTCCCCAGCAGGAAATGATCTGCTATATAAGGAAGAACTCATTAAGCAGGGAAGGAACTTTGCCAATAAAATCTGGAACGCCTTCCGCCTGATCAAGGGCTTAGAAGCCGCAGATACTCCCGCCATAGAAAGGGAGTTAGCCGCTATCCGTTGGATGGAAAACAGGGTACAAGAAGCCCTTCAAGATATCAATGCTCAGTTTGAAGAGTTTCGTATCTCAGATGCGCTGATGAGTGTGTACCGGCTTATTTGGGAGGATTTTTGTTCCTGGTACCTGGAAATGATTAAGCCTGATCAAGGAGAACAGATAAGTAGACCCGCTTATGATGCTAGCATCAAGCTATTTGAGCGTTTGATGAAAATCCTACATCCTTTCATGCCTTTTATTACAGAAGAACTTTGGCATGGAATCTCGGAAAGAAGTAAGGGAGATTTTATTTCTATTGCCTCCTGGCCTTCTGTAGGGACCTATGACCAGCAATGCCTGGAAGATATAGCCCTGGTAAAAGAACTGATCACGGCTATTAGGGGATATAGAAGCCAGTATCAGCTTTCTAATAGGGAAGCCCTCCCCTTGCACATAGGGACGGCAGATCATCCGTTTCAGCCCTATTATCCCATCATCAGAAAATTAGCAAACATTACTTCCATAGCAGAAACTGCTGCTAAGCCTGAAGGGACTAATAGTTTCAATGTCAGGGTATTTGAATTTTTTATTCCTGCTGCTGAGATAGATGTAGAGGCTGAAATAGAAAAAATTCAAAAGCAGATAGATAGAAAAGAACGCTTATTATCAGGGGTTAAAAAGAAGCTCGGGAATGATAAATTCATGAATAATGCGCCTGCAAATGTGATAGCTAATGAACAAAAAAAGTTATCCGATGCAGAATCTGAAATCGGTATTTTGAAAACAAGGTTGGCACAATTAGACAATTAATTCTTTCATATTACGTCTATGTGGGAAAAGAAATCCTGCTGCGTTTTACAACATAGAGTCCTAAAGTTTTAGATTTTTTAGTAGTTTATATAGGCGATAAGAAGTAATTTTAATATTCAGAGAAATAGAAATACGATTGTAATGATAGGAATACAAGTATTTTTTACCCCTACCCTGCTATTTTCCCTTCCAGGAGGTCCAGAAGTATTTATCATTCTTCTGGTGGTATTGTTATTATTTGGAGCTAAGAAAATTCCCGAATTAGCCAGAGGCCTGGGAAAAGGAATCAGAGAGTTCAAGGATGCTTCTAAAGAAATCAAAAGTGAAATAGAAAGAGAAGCAAACGAGATCAAGAAAATTGATGAATAAAGTAGGTGGTGCTGATTTAATAAAAAGGTATCAAACCTTAGCAGACATTCAAACAGCTATTTCTGAGAAAAAGGAAAGTTGCCATACGCTTGTCTCATACTACCTTCAGCGCATCCATCAGCACGAAGAACTAAACGCTTTTTTGGAGAGTTTTGACGAAGAAGCGCTCCGAAAAGCCGACCAAATAGATCAGAAAATCCAACAAAAAAAGGCCGGCAAACTTGCTGGCCTTGTCCTTGGTATCAAGGATATACTCTGTTACCGAGGCCATAGCCTAACGGCTTCCTCTCACATCCTGGAGACATTCACTTCCCTCATCACTGCCACAGTTATCTCTAAGCTAGAAGCGGAAGATGCTATTATTATCGGCAGACAAAACTGTGATGAGTTCGCCATGGGTTCTTCTAATGAAAATTCAGCCTTTGGAGCAGTGAAAAATCCAGTGGATACCACTAAAGTTACTGGGGGCTCTTCAGGAGGATCAGCTGCAGCTGTAGCAGCAGACCTATGCCATGCCTCCCTGGGATCAGATACAGGCGGATCAGTCAGACAACCTGCGGGGTTCTGTGGAGTATATGGGATTAAACCTACTTATGGACGGGTTTCCCGCTATGGTCTCATAGCCTATGCTTCTTCCTTTGATCAGATAGGCCCCCTCACCCACTCCCTGGAAGATTCTGCCAGAATCATGGAAGTGATGGCCGGCCATGACCCACAGGATAATATTTCTTCTTCTCAGCCCACAGATACCTATAGTTCCTTTCAGGAAATAGGTCATACATCCTACTGCTTCGGCCTGATCAAAGAGATCATGGAAAGCCCGGGTCTGGATGAAGAAATACGGCAGCTCATCATGAGAAAAGTAGACAGCCTACAACAGGCAGGACATACCATCAAATGGGTAGATTTTCCACTGATGGAGTATGTCGTACCCTGCTATTATATTCTCACTACTGCAGAAGCATCTTCCAACTTATCTCGTTACGATGGAATCAGGTACGGGCATAGAGCAGATAAACCCGCTGACTTACTAGATCTGTACAAGCAGAGCAGGACGGAAGGTTTCGGGGATGAGGTAAAAAGAAGGATTATGCTGGGGACTTTTGTATTGTCAGCAGGCTATTATGATGCTTACTACACTAAAGCCATGAAGGTAAGAAGGCTGATTAAAGATCAGACCTTGGCCATCTTGGGAGAAGTGGATGGACTGCTGACCCCTACAGCTCCTACAACTGCTTTTTCTCTAGGAGAAAAGACCACTGATCCCATAGAGATGTACCTAACTGATATTTTCACGGTACATGCTAATCTTGCTGGCTTGCCGGCTATCTCTATTCCTGCTGCCACCCACTCTAATGGCCTTCCTATGGGCCTCCAGATCATGGGTAGCGCTTTTGAAGAAAAGGCGCTTTACCATATGGCACATTTACTGGATACCGCCTGATACAACCTTTCGGTCAATTTCTCTTACATTGCAGTATGTCTAGGTATTTATTTCTGACCCTGTTTGTATCTATCCCCCTTTTCCTAAAAAGCCAGGCCCCCTCTGAAGCTACCTCTTCCCGAATTGAGATCTTGTATGCAGAAAAACTCAGCTTCATCCAGAAGGAGGAAGAAGCCATACAGAAGTTGATAGGAGAGGTAAAAATCAAGCAAGATTCCACCTTCTTCTACTGCGATAGCGCTTACAGTTACCAGGACACCAGCATCCTGGAAGCCTTCGGAAATGTGAAAATAGTCATGCAAGACGGCGTTACCCTGACTGGAGATAGGCTGTTTTACAATGGCTTCACCCGCATAGCGGAAGTTTTTGAAAATATAGTGCTGGATGATGGAGAGGTAAAATTATTTACGGATAAACTCATCTACTACCGAGATGAGTCCTATGGGATATACACGGAGGGAGGGGTGCTGGAAAATGCAGATAATACCTTGACCAGTGAGACAGGCTATTATTACTCCCAACGTAAAATGGCTTACTTTAACCAACAGGTAAGCCTCGTCAACCCTGACTATACCCTTACCACTGATACCTTAGGGTATAATACTGCCACTAAAGTAGCGGTCTTTCTCTCTCCTACTGAAATCAATAATGAAGACGGAAGCCTACTGACTAGCAATGGAAATTACGCAACTGAAGAAAAGAACATAGAACTATTCTCCAGATCTACTGTCCTGGATTCAAGTTATACCCTAACAGCTGACACCCTGTATTATAATGATAGTACTAGCCTCGGCTATGCCTATGGTTCTGTCCTAATAGAACAGCAAGATAGTAGCCTTCAAATTTGGGGAGACCAAGGCTTCTTTAACAGAAGTACAGATGAGACCATTATTACAGAAAAAGCTATAGCTATTCAGTTCATGGAGGAGGATACCTTATACATGACAGCTGATACCCTATATGCTAAGCAGGACAGTGTAGAAGGGAGGTTGGTAAGGGCCTATTATAAGGTGGATGTGTACATGAATGATATGCAGGGAAAGGCAGATTCCCTGATTTACCTCTATAATGATTCACTCATCATTCTATATGATGATCCCATTATCTGGTCAGATGTGAATCAGGTTACAGGAGATACCATTAAAATCCAGCTCAAAGAAAATAGGGCTGATTCTATGTGGGTAGGACCTCGTGGTTTCCTGGTTTCTCAGGAAGATACCCTCGGCTTTAACCAGATTAAAGGAAAAGAAATGCGGGCTAAGTTCCGAGAGAATAAGCTCGTTCGCCTACATGTCATTGGCAATAGTGAGAGTATATACTTTGGAAAGGATGAACTGGATAACTATCAGGGGATGAATACGGCCCTTTCTCAAGAAATGATCATTTACCTGAAAGATAATGAGGTAAGTAAAATTTCCTTTCTGGCAAAGCCTGATGGGAAGTTCTTCCCTATTCATGAAATCCTGTTTGAAGAAAATAAGCTAGAGGGCATGCGCTGGCGTATAGATGAGAAGACGGGTAAGCCTATACTTACTGACTATCATGAAGAACTGCTGGAAAGATTAATGAAACCTCCACCAGCTACCCTGCCGGAAACTACCCTGCCGAGTGGCATCCTGGAAGAAAGGTAAGAGTTCCCTTATGTCTTCCCCTTCATGAGCGTAATCAGTAAAATCCCCCCAATTACGATCAAAGTGCCCACAACCTGCCAAAAAGTGTAGCGCTCTCCTAACAATAAATAAGCTAATAACATGGTAGAAACGGGGCCTATGCTGGAAACTATAGACACATTTCCAGCCCCTATCCTGGCTATGGCCTCAGAGATCAGAAAGGAGGGGATGACCGTAGCAAAAATGGCAATCATCAGCACATAAATATATACAGCCAGGGGAAACTGGAATATCTCCCAGGAACCATTCACAGCGGTATAGTGAAAAACCACTGTGCTACAGGCTATGGTCATGGCTAGGGCGGTGAACTTGACAGAGCCTATTCTCCGCATATAATACTCACTCCCTACCAAATAGACGGCATACGTAATGGCTGCACCTACTACCCATAAGGCTCCAATGATCAATAAGGTATCCCAGCTAATGGATAACTTTTCATAGAAAATGATTAAGATCCCTGTGTAGGTAATGGCCAAGGCTACTAGCTGTATAGAGGTAATCCTTTTCCTGAGAAAAAGGGCAGAAAGTAACATGACAAAGGTAGGATAGATAAACAGCAGCACTCGCTCCAGGCTGGCCGTGAGGTATTGCAGACCGATAAAGTCCATCAGGCTAGCCAAATAATATCCCATAATGGCAAAAGCGCCCAAAGCCACCCAATCTTTCCACTTAAAACGCTTCCTCTCCTCAGCATAGGACTGATAAAAGAGTGTACCCACAAAAAAGGGAAGTGCAAATAACATCCGTAAGGTGAGGAGGGACACTGGGTCTACCTCATACTGATAGGCGAGTTTGATAAATACGGCTTTAGAAGAGAAAAAGAAAGCACCTACAAGCGCTAACCCGAATCCTACCAACTGTTTCTGTCTCAATAAAAGGGGATTACCTATTCCACAATTTCGAAAGTCGACTTCACATATTCATTCGGAAAAGCATTGAAGTGCCACCATTCCGAGAGGATACCAGAAAACTCCGCCTCTAACATGGCAGCACGGAGAATTCTTCTGTTCCTTACTTGTTCATTTCGTAATACCCCCTCCTGTACGAAAGCATTTTCATATCTAGGTTGTGCTTTCCTCCCAAAGTAGTCATATGGTGTACCCATATCTACTAAGCCTGTATCTACATGAATAAGGCTTAGGTCTACCGCCGCTCCGAAATTATGTATAGAGCCAGACTTTGGCGAAGCTACATATTGTTGCTGTTCTGTGCCTTTTACCAGTTCCCACATCTCTACTTGGACAGAGCGTGGCCGTACACAATCATATAAAACAAATCGTAAATCTGGATGTCCTCTTTTTAACACATCATGTGCCTTTTTCAGCTTAAAGGCAGCTTCTGGTTGTAAGTAGCACTGATCATATTCTCCATACAGTACCCTCCCCATAAAGTTATCTTCCGTGGCGTACTTCACGTCAATCACAAAGCTGCTATCTATATCTAGCACATTAACCAGTCCTTGGTCAATAAGCCGTTTTTCCAGTTCTGACATTTCTCTCACTGGGGGTTCTTTGGGAAGGGTATCTTCTACTAAGATTTCGGGCAGTGTGTCTATCTCAGCCTGCTCTTTTGTATGCGCTTCTGGTGTGCGCTGACTGCAAGAGAAGAGAATGAGAAAAAAAAGGGAGTAGCGTGTAATATCCAGCTTCATAAGCCTTCAATATACGCCAAAAAGACTGGATATTGCCTACTCTTTATCTAATAGAGACAAGCCCGCCTTAATGATGCTGGTAAGTTCTGCTAGATCATTAGAAATCTTGGCATTCACCTGCAAGCCACTGTAAAGGGTAAATATATAGGAGGCAAGCGTTTCAGTATCTGCTTCATTACTAAGCTGCCCATTTTCCTTTCCCCCGTCCAGGTATTCCTTGAAAAATTGGATAAACTCTTTGCGATTTTCTGCTAATAAAGGAAGGATCTTCACATCACCTGCAGCTACTTCCGTAGAACAGTTTACAGCAAAACAGCCTTTCCTGTCTTCATCAGCCAGCATGTTAGTTATAGACCCTACAAGCATACTGCTAAGGCCTTCTTTAACTGAAGGGTAAGAGGAAAGAAGCTCACGAATCCGGAGCTTGTTTTTTTGGCGGTAATGAAGAAAGGCCTTCTGAAACAGGGATTCTTTATTACCAAAGGTATCATACATGCTTTGCCTGCTGATGCCCATAGCAGTCACCAGGTCTTGATAAGTAGTAGCATGGTATCCTGTTTTCCAGAAAACCAGCATGGCTTTTTCTAAAATGTCAGCTTCTTTAAAGGCTTTAGGTCTTGCCATAACTTGAAGGTAGGAATTATTTAGACAACCAAGCAGGAAGATTCCCTCATCCCCCCTACTGCTCACATCTACTCACCGCTTGATAGATTCTTTTCCAGCGTATTCCTTCTACTTGCTTTTTATGCTCCCTAATAGCTGAACTGGGAGGCTCGTACTAATGATTAGGAACAGCTTGTAGAACTGTACTGGTTAGGCAAAGCGTCTTTCCTCCATGTTAGCAGCCAATCCAAAAAGCTGAGACATAAGCTTGGCAGAGGGCATAATATCCAGATCCTTTAACCAAGTGTCATAAAGTAAAAGCAACAGCACTGCTACCCCCTTTCCTGAGAGAATACCAGTGCTGTCTTACATAGGCTATGATCAATTAGGCTTAGGCACCAGCATTCACATTCATTCCCCCATCTATGTTATACTCACTGCCCGTGATGA
>JBCCLI010000103.1:0-17116 GCA_039026975.1 Bacteroidota bacterium
CGCAAATGCTATTAACAGAACGGTTGACATGACTATCGATGTTTCTACGCTACCTGCTGGACTTTACTTCGTAAGAGTAAATACGCAGGAAGCTGTCATTACCAGAACCGTAATCGTAGAATAAGGTCTTCCTATTCTTCATCCACAAAACGAACCCGGGCCAAATAGCCCGGGTTTCTTATCTCCATACTCAAAGTACTATTTCAAATTTCTCCTATTTCTACCATAGGGGAAGATCTTGCTAGCTTGTACAATTTACCGAAGGTTCACACTGATATATTTTTTCCATATAGAAAATATTTATCATTCTTTTTGACCAACTGCTTTTGTACTTAGCCTTTACTTCTATGTATCAGAAAGCTAGAAATACCGCTGCTAGTAAATATGTAAAGGCTTTTGGCTATTGCGTATTCTTATTATTCACACTTATCACCCTTACTGCTTTATCTCAACCAGAAGCCAATATCTGGTATTTTGGCTCTTTTGGGAACGGCTTGGATTTCTCTTCAGGCACCCCTGAAGCTATGGAAGGAAGCAGCATGAAAGCCCGTTTCGGGTGTGCTAGCATATGTGATAAAAATGGTAGGCTTCTATTTTATACCAATGGTGGGAAATATAGCACCATAAGTGGAGAAGGAGGGCTTTGGAATAGGGAACACAGACTCATGAAAGGAAGTGAAGATTTTGTAAATGGAAAAATCGGAAGTTCTGGTTCAAAGCAGCCAGCTATCGCTTTTCTCAAACCTGGATCTGATTCTATTTATTGTTTGTTTACAATAGAAACTAATCGACAGATCCCAAATGAACCCTCAAATCGTGGACTTAGGTATACTGAAATCGATATGAGAGGCGATAATGGACTAGGAGAAGTCATTATTTCAGGCCAAGAGCTACTGAAACCTGCTGCTTCAACCATGGCCGCTACTTTGCATGAGAATGGAGTAGATTATTGGTTAGTTACTAAAAAGTATAACGAACTAACGGACAAATATGACAGCTACCAATTTTTTCTTATAAGCTCAAATGGAGTGACCCCTTACCGTAATCAACTTGATCCATATCCTACAAATCATTCTACTGTTCCTGGCTCATCTATGTATTTTTCTCCTGATGGGAGTATGCTAATGCAGGAGCGAAGTGGTATATATTCATTTAATAAAAGTAGTGCTACCATCGCTGCCTTTATTTATCCAGATGAGTTTGTTGGCATTAGATGTTTTTCTCATAATAGCCAGTTCATATATTCAACTACTCCTCATGATAATAGAGTCTTTCAGTATGATCTTCTCGCGCCTGACATTCCTGCCTCAGGTAAAGAGATATTAGGAGGAACTTGGGAAAAAACTGTAAATGTTGACATTGAAGACCTGCAGTTAGCTACTGATGGAAAGATATATGGCCTCATTCAAGATGATGTATTAGCCCCAGATCCAAAGGTTAGGATATTTGCTATTGATTGTCCTAATCAAGAAGCTGATTTGGTCTCTATAAAAAATGATCTGTTTGAGTTCCCATTAGAAACTGGGCTTAAATTTCCTTCTTTCCCTTCTAACCTTTTCCATCAGACCCTTATCCTGGAAAGGGTAAAGGGAGATACTATTGCCATCTGTGAGGGAGAACGTACCCAACTACTGCTACCTGATATCCCTACTTATACCATCCAGTGGGCAGATGGAGATCCCAATCCCACTAAGCTAGTTTCTCAAGCTGGACAGTATGATTTCACCGTTTCTTCAGAATGTGGAACCACTACTCGCTCATTTTTGGTAGAAGTAGAAGAGGCTATCTCATTTTCTTTAGGACCAGATACTGCTTTTTGTCAAAATGATAGCATCAGCCTAGCAGCCAGTAGCGCACTAAGTAGCCAGTTCCCCTTTACCTGGAGTGATGGCTCCACTGAAGAAGGCTTGACTGTTTCTCAGGAAGGAAGCTATTCCCTTACCTTGGAAAATAGCTGCGGCAGCTTTACAGATACGGTAGAAGTACAGCAGAAAAACTGCGAGTCCTGCCTATTCTTTCTCCCAACTGCCTTTTCTCCCAACGGGGACAACCTAAATGATCGCCTACTCATGCAAGCAGCTTGTCCTTTACTGGCAGTAGAGGTCAACATATATAACCGTTGGGGAAAAGTTGTCTTTTCTGCTGATGACATAACTGAAGCCTGGGATGGAACCATTAATGGAAAAGAGGCCCCAGCAGGTGTTTATGTATGCAAAGTCTCTTACACCTATTCTCCTGAATTAGAGCCTGCTACTATCTTACAAGAGCGTATGACCAAGACTGTTATGATCATTAGGTAAGAACCCTTTACACCAATCCCAAAGGCGTATCTATCTTTACCGGGATATCAGATAGGAATCCTTCTCCATAAGTAGCACCTACAAGGTGGCCCACATCTCTGGCTCTTGCCTCCAAGAAGTGCCAGTAATCATTAGAAGAAATGTAGGTAGCAGGTCCATCATACTCAGGATTGAAAAACTGAGATTCGAATGCTTTAATGGCCTTCACCTTAGTCTCATAATGATCAGAAATATCTATCACTATGTCTGGCATAAGGAGGTAGTCCTGAATGTAGTAGATGATTCTGGTAGCCCGCCAAGGGTCTTGAGCCTTCCCCTCAAAAGAAGTTTCTATCTTAACCAGCCCACTTAGAAACCAGGCTTCCTTAGCTAGTGAAGATGCCCTTCCATGGTCAGAGTGCCTGTCAGTAGGCGCATTAGCAATGATAACCTCTGGTTGGAAACGCCTAATTTGCTGAATTAGCGCAAGCTGGTGTTCTTCATCATTTTTGAAGAACCCATCTCGGAAGCGCATATTAACACGGGCCGCCAGTCCCATAATTTCTGAGGATCTGGCCGCTTCCTTATCTCGTTGTTCAGGAGTTCCTCTAGACCCTAATTCTCCTCTAGTAAAATCTATGATACCTACTTTCTTCCCCTGACTACTCATCTTAATGATGGTACCAGAACAGCCCAACTCTACATCATCAGGGTGGGCGGCCATAGCGAGTACATCTAACTTCATATACCTTAGTGTTTCCTTTGGAGGAGCAAGGTACCATAATTGTTCTGAATGGAAATGGCCCCGGGTAGATTAATACGGTAAACATATAAGCCGTCAGGAAGCGAGAGAGGAAGTGTGAGCAGCACTTCTGGCTGAGAAGGCTTGAAAGGAATAGTAGCTAGTTGTTGGCCTGTCAGACTGAGTACCCTAAGCTGTGCCTGGGAAGCTTTCCCTACCACATGTTCCGGTAACCTGATGTTCAGGTCATCTGTCTGGACAGGATTAGGATAAAGCATGATTTTCCCTTTTTCCGCTAGGTCTTCTCCCAAGGAGGTAACTAGCCCTGCCCCTCCTATTTCAGGACGTAACATCAGGGTGCCGGGAAAGCTGACATTCACCCAGTTACTAACAGAATCCCTAAAAACGCGTGATCTATTGTTATAGGAAAGGTCTACTCCTATACCTACAGCCAGGTTTTCTACCTGCTGTATCCCTATCCATACCTTACCACTCACTACTGTAGGAGAAGTAAGCGGGTATCGGATAAACTGATTTAGGCTGTCTCCATACTGAATAGTATTCCCTTGTAGCTGCCTAACCAGGGTAGAATCAGGATGTGGGTCTTTCCAAACGGTCAACCTAAAAGCTCTGCCCTCCATGAAGGTGGTAGCAGCTGTTTGCTGGTTTACATTCAGGAAAGGCACAAAATTTATCCACACTGCTTTCAGGCTGTCTGGCTGGGTAAATTCAAACTCCATCCCAAATCCACGGGAGTCTGTCAACCCAAAAGCTGCATCTGCTTCCCCATCATCTAAGGCCCAAACAGAATCTATGGGAATGATTTCTGTTAACCTGTCATTCTCCCTGATCCTATCATTGGCATTTATGTCATAGCTTATCTTAGCTTTCACCGCTCCATCAAGGGATTGGGCTGAAAAAGCCTGAGGGAAAGATATGTCTGATTCATTATTAAACGGGATAGAAGCTGCGGCAGAAAGCATAGTGGTCCCCGTGAAGCTAAGCTGGTCATCAGCTTCAGTTAGTTCCGCACTGACCGTCACATTTCTCTCTAAAGAGGAGAGGTTACGGACTAACGGACTTCCAGCGGTAAAGTCTATGCTCTGACTGTTATAAATATTCAGGGGAATAGAAGTAAATGGAGCCAGTGTAGGCGTATTAAGTCTGACCAGAGAGGCATCATCATATAAGGTGGCAGGCGTGATATTCACCCTATTAGGCCCTAGCAGCACATAATCCAAGTGCCAGGTATCCTGGAAACCTGTCAGGGCACCTACGGACTGAAATTTAATCTGGAAGCCTGGGTGAAAAAACCTATTCTCAGTGATAGGTAGTATATACTGCTGGAAATCTACTAACTCACCACCGCTAACTTTGAGCTGTTCATAAAAAAATCCATCATCAGCCCTGAAGGAAACCCGAAAAGAATCTACAGATTCCGGTGGCTCTGTTAGTCCACCTGAAAACAAATAGAAGCTTAAGACCATATTACTTGCAGGAGAAAAGGAAGCCAGATTAATAGCTTGAGAAACGAGTTTATCAGCTTCCCCTGCTACAATCTCATCATCTACATAGGGCTTACCTACTGCATCTAATCCATCAAAAGTAGCTACTCCTTTTGTAGGAGCTGTCCTGAAGGTAGCCTTCATCACATTGGGATAGGTAAGCAGGCTGTCCAATATCCATTTCCCTCCATCAGGAAGTTGTGTATCCAGGGAGAAATCATCAAAAAAGGGATTAGCTGCATCTATGGACAAAGTATCCGTAGGAATATCCTGGATACCTCTAAGGGAAGATTGAGAGGGTAAATAAGGGTAACGAAAATCCTTATCCGTGAGGAGCCCATCTTGGGCAAAACTAAAAGAAAGAGAAAAAAGCAGTAAACAGAAACCAAGATGTTTGTGCATACAGATGGGGTTAATCCTTAGGAAGGCGAAGATAGTGAATTAGCCAGGTTTAGCATATGCAATCCATTTTCCATCCCTACTCCAACTACCTTTACCCTACTGTCCATTCACCTACCCACAATTGTAGAAAATATGGGTAAAGAAATCATTAAAGAAGATGGTCAGCATCAGGCCTATAATGATGATGAAGCCTACCTGCTGAGCAATCATTAACACCTTAGTGGAAGGTTTCCTTCTGGTAATCCCTTCTATGAGGAGAAACATAATATGCCCACCATCTAAAGCAGGTATAGGAAGAATGTTCATGAAGGCTAGAATCATACTTAGCATGGCTGTGAGATTCATAAATCCAGTCCAGCCCCCACTCAGAAATATTTCCAGATATTTTTTCCCAATAGCAATAGGACCCATGACTGACTTCCTGGCATTTACCTGACCGGTAGCTACCTGCCCGAGTCCTTTTACATTTCCGCTTAGGACAGTAAAGGCTTTAGTTACCCCAGGTCCGAAAGAATTGAAAAAGCCATACTTAAGGGTATCACGCTTGATTCCACTCAGGAAGACTGTATCAGGTCGCACTCCCAGTCTGGAGGTGGAATCTAACTGTACTACTACTCTCAAGGTATCATTTCCTCTGAGAAAGGTAATCGGAACTTGTGTATCTCCTCTATTAGGGATAATGTCTAGTAAATCCTGATAGTAGTTTACCGGTATGCTGTCTATACTCAGGATTCTGTCCCCATTTTGCATGGAGGCCTTGGCAGCAGGAGTAGGCTGTCCATTTTCCAAGGTATCTACTATAGCAACGGTAGAGGGTAAATTCACTGAAAACAGGGTAGGCACAATGCTGTCATTTGAGAATTCATTGAGAATTCCCTGTGGCACTACAATCTTTTCTATCTTTCCTTTCCGTTCTACTTCAAAGTAAGAATTGGTTTCCAGCAGTAAGTTAGGGTCATTGTATTCTTCTAAGTATTCGAAAGGATTCCCATTATAGGAAACAAACTTGTCTCCTGTCCTGAACCCTAAATAGTGTCCTAAGGTAGTAGCTTGTATTTCTTCCTTACATCTATTTTCAGTAATTACAGAGTCTCTGACACTAATCCCGTAAGTCAGCTCTGATACTGGCGTCTTTATTTCTCCATTAGCAAAGTAAATCATGGAAAAGATGAAGATCCCCAACAGTACATTCATCACTACACCCGCCACCATTACGATGAATCTTTGCCATACAGGCTTGGATCTGAATTCATAGTCCTTGGGTTCCTCACTGAGATATTCCGTGTCCATGGACTCATCTATCATCCCACTTATCTTCACATATCCTCCCAGAGGCGTGAGACTGAGCTGGTATTCTGTGTCTCCACTTTCAAATCCTATCAATTTAGGGGGAAATCCGATGGAGAAAATTTCTACTCGTATCCCGAAAGCTTTGGCAGCCAGGAAGTGTCCTAGTTCGTGAATAGTAACTAGTAGGGTAATACCTAGTAAAGTTAAGCCAATAGCTTTTAACACTGAGAAGACTAAGTCTACGTATTCTTTCCCAAACAGATAGGCAATGAAAATGGCAAGAAGAATCACCCCTCCTACAATCCCAAGATTTATCAGTCCTTTACTACGGTCGTTGCTCATTTACTAAATCTACAAACAGGTTTTACTTGCTATGAAAACGAAAGCGTGAAATTAGGCAAAAACATTGATAATTACAGGTTTCTGCATGGGAGATTCTCATTTACTGACGGCTTTTTGTACCCATTCACGTGTTAGCTTATCAGTTTCAAACAACTCATTTAACGTAGGCTTTTGCACAAACGTTACGCTTTCCATGGCTTGGGAATTATAATCTGCCATTTCCAGGAAACTAATTTTTCCCTTTCTGAATAGTTCATTGGTTACTTCATTAGCTGCGTTGAGGATACAAGGAACATTTCCGCCCTTCTCCATGGCCTGGTAAGCCAGGTCCAAATTCTTGAATACCTGCGTGTCTACCTGCTCAAAAGTCAAAGAGGGATAATCCAGAAAATGAAAGCGCTTGAACTGATTCTTCAACCTGCCTGGCCATGAAAGGGCATACTGAATGGGGAGCTTCATGTCTGGAAGGCCCATTTGGGCTTTCATACTGCCGTCCTTAAACTGCACGATGGAGTGGAGAATAGACTGGGGGTGAACAATGACATCTATTTGCTCATTCTCCAGCTGAAATAACCACTTAGCTTCAATGACCTCAAGCCCTTTATTCATCATGCTGGCAGAATCTATGGTGATCTTAGCTCCCATCTCCCAGTTGGGGTGTTTGAGGGCCTGCGCCACTGTTACCTCTGCTAGCTGGGCTCGGCTATAGCCTCTGAAAGGACCCCCTGAAGCCGTTAGGTAGATTTTCTCTATTTCCTTTTGCTCCTCCCCTACCATACACTGGAAGAGAGCAGAATGCTCACTATCTACAGGAATGATGTGAACATTTTTCTGAGCGGCAAGTCCAGTAATGATACTCCCGGCTACTACCAGCGTTTCTTTGTTAGCTAAAGCTACTGCTTTACCGTGCTTTATGGCCGCTATTGTGGGCTTGAGTCCTACAAACCCTACCAAGGCTGTCAACACCATATCTACCTGGGGCAGGCTCATCATATCACATAAGGCCTGCTGACCGGCATGTACTTCTATTGGCTGTCCCTGAAGTGCCTGCTTTACCTGCTCATACTTACTTTCTTCAGCTATGACTACATGAGATGGTTGGAATTGAAGGGCTTGCTGAATCAGAAGGTCTGCATTAGATCCTGCTGTCAAGACTTGTGCCATAAATTTGTCAGGAAATGCAGCTATTACGTCAAGGGCCTGCGTACCTATAGATCCTGTAGATCCTAGGATGGCCACTCTTTTGGCTTCACTCATAGGGGGATTTTCTACTCAAGCCCTAAGCTACTAAGACCACATTTGAATCGCTAATCCCCATCATAAATGTTGGATTGGGATACCCGATCTTCCTTCTTGCTCTACAAACTAACACCCCACTTGTTAGAAAAGTAGTCTGTCAAGACCCATCATCACATATTGATCTTATAGATCACTAGATGCCAAGTTACTTCCCTGTTAAAGGATAGGGCCCTCTGTAAGGAACAATTTTAGTCCATTATATGGAATAATTACAGCCATAAATATCTTTCTACTCAATAAATAGGATGAGTATTTAAACAATCTAATTTTTCCTACATTTTGAAATATAAATGTTATTCAGGCAGTAAAAAGAACATTTCAAATGTAATTTTTTACCAACTATTAAAATTGTCATATGTGAAACACAAGCTATTTTTACCTTCATACAAATATTGAACGTCCATGAGAGAAGTATCCACTATCCTACTGTTTAGCTTTCTGGCTTTGGTTCAGATTTGTGAAGCACAAAGCATCGTAATCCATCCATTTGGCGCTGTCAATCATCAGAATAGCTCAGAATTTGAAGTATTCCCTAAGCAGACTGGCAGCAAAATTCTTTTGCTCTTACCCTCTAATTTAAGCGGAAATTGTAACCTGAAACTAGTTGATAGGTATGGAAAAGCCTATTGGCGAAAAGCACTTCCTGCTCCTCATGACGCATATGTCATAGAGTTGGCGTCTTCTATTCCTCCAGGCTCTTACCGCTTGTTTCTTACAGACGCATCCAAACGATCCTACAGTGTGAGTTTTCAAAAAATGTAATTACTGCAAATCTTGTCATGCTCGTATGGAGCTTTATTAAGTGGCTGTCTTCCGAAGATCTCTATATCCATAGAAATTCAGATATATACGTAGAGGCCCGATGCAGAGCGTCTCACCAGCTTAGTCAAAAAGATTCTCTTAGCTGGTAAGTTTCTGTAAGCTTCCTGACCAGTTCAGCTGCTTCCCCAAAAGAGAGGGTTTGTTGGGCATCAGAAAAGGCTTCTTCCGGCTGAGGATGTGTCTCAAAAATAACCCCGTCTGCACCTGCCATAACGGATGCCAGGGCTACAGGCTCCACATATGCCCTTAGCCCTACGCCATGAGAGGGATCTGCGATCACAGGTAAATGGCTTTTACTTTTGAGAATAGCTATGGCATTAACGTCCATGGTATTTCTGTAGGCTTTCTCATAAGACCTAATCCCTCTTTCACACAGCATTATATGCTCATTCCCTCCTGAGAATATATACTCAGCAGAATGAAGTAATTCTTCCACTGTCCCGGATACCCCTCTTTTCAGGAGCACAGGCTTATTAACTTCTCCTAGTGCATCTAGCAGATTAAAGTTTTGGGTATTTCTGGCACCTACCTGGAAAACATCAATATAGTCTATCATGCTTTCTATCTGGGAGACCTGCATGACCTCTGTAATGATTTTGATGCCGTGGGCCTTCGCTCGCTCTGCCCATATCTGTAAGCCCTCTATTCCTAATCCACGGAAAGAGTATGGAGAACTACGAGGTTTGTAAACCCCCCCACGCATAATTCTTATTCCCAGACTGGCTAATTTCTGGAGGGTAGCCTCTATCTGCTCTTCATTTTCTATAGAGCAGGGACCTGCCATCATGGAGAAATTTCCTTCCCCTATTTCTACCCCATCTCCCAGGTCAAGAAGAGTGGGTCTTACTTTCCACTTTCTGGAAACCAGCTTATAATTATCGGTAACTCTGTGGATATCTAATACGCCTGAAAGGGACCCAATTTTCCGGGGATCAAAATCTTTCTTCCCTATAGCTACCAGATAATGTCCTCTCTGGGTTTTTACCTCATTGGCTTTGTAGCCAATTTCCTGAATTTTATCACTTACGGTCAGTTTATCAACCTCTGTGATATATGGATCTAATTGGATAATCATGAGTTAGCAGGAATAGAGTGTGCGTTAAGAATGGAGGCTACGAAGCGACTAATACTGGTTTTCAGTTCTTCCCCTGACTTACCTTCTATAGCTTTAATAAAAGCACTACCTATGATAGCCCCTTGAGAATAGGTACATGCCTGAGAAAAACTCTGATGGTCAGAGATACCAAAGCCTATGAGGCGAGGATTTTTCAAGCTCATATCTACTATTCGTTTGAAATAGGTGATCTGATTTTCTGATAGTTGATGGGTTTTACCCGTAGTACTATCACTGGAAACCATATAAATGAACCCCTTAGTTAACTCATCTATTTTTCTGATTCTCTCTTCAGAGGTCTGAGGAGTAATCAGAAAGACATGGGAGAGATTACACTCCTCAAAGAGAGAAGCATACATCATTTCGTATTCTCGCAAAGGTAAATCTGGAAGAATAACTCCATCAATCCCCACAGCCTGGGCATCCCTACAGAATTTTTCCAAACCATACTGAAGCACAGGATTAATATACCCCATGAGAATGAGGGGAACTTGTGTCTTAGCTCTGATGTCTGAAAGCTGCTCAAAGAGGCCCTCCAGGCTGATGCCATTAGCCAAGGCTATACCATTACTCATCTGTATGGTAGGCCCATCAGCTATGGGGTCTGAGTAGGGCATTCCTATTTCTACCAAGTCTACCCCAGCCTTATCCAGCTCCACAATGATATCAGAAATATCATGGAGACCCGGGTATCCGGCTGTACAGTAGATATTTAGGATGTGCTCCCGCTTCCTGGCAAACAGATCTATAATTCTGTTATTCATGGCTATCCTTGTAAGCTATGTAAGTCTGTAAATCTTTATCTCCTCTTCCTGACAGGTTAATCACCACTACGTCCGAGGCGTTGAACCTTAGCTTATCGAGCGCTGAAAAAGCATGCGCCGTCTCTATGGCTGGAATGATTCCTTCAGTTTCACTCAGGAAAAATCCTGCTTGCATGGCTTCATCATCTGTCACATACACAAACTCAGCTCTTCCTGTATCATACAAATGCGCATGAACAGGCCCTATGCCGGGATAATCCAGGCCAGCAGAAATAGAATGAGGCTCTACCACCTGCCCATCTTCTGTCTGCATAAGAATGGTCTTACTGCCATGCAGCACCCCAGCCCTTCCTAGGTAGGTAGTAGCTGCTGATTTCAAGGTATTCACGCCATGGCCGGCCGCTTCCACAGCTACCAGCTTCACGCTTTCCTCATCCAGGTAATGGTAAAAGGCGCCCATGGCGTTACTTCCTCCTCCTACACAGGCAATCACATAGTTAGGTAGAGGATTATGGTGAAGTTCTGTAAGCTGATTACGTATTTCTTCGGAGATGACCGACTGGAACCTTCCTACCATATCAGGATAAGGATGAGGTCCTACCACAGAACCTATGATGTAGTGCGTCTCCGTGGGATTATTGATCCAGTGTCGCATGGCCTCATTGGTAGCGTCCTTAAGGGTCTTAGATCCTGAAGTAGCGGGTTCTATGGTAGCGCCCAGCATACGCATTCGCTCCACATTAGGGCGCTGACGTGCCATGTCCACTTCACCCATGTATACGATGCAGTCCATGCCCATGAGGGCGCAAACGGTAGCCGTAGCTACTCCGTGTTGGCCGGCACCCGTTTCTGCAATAATCTTCTTTTTTCCTAGCCTTTTAGCCAGGAGAATCTGACCCAGTGTATTATTGATTTTATGGGCACCTGTATGGCACAGGTCTTCTCGCTTTAAGTAAATGGAGGCCCCATACTTTTCTGATAAGCGCTTGGCAAAGTAGAGGGGCGTAGGTCTGCCCACATAGTCTTTCAGCAACTGCTGGAATTCTTGCTGGAAACTCTCCTCTGCCATGATAGTCAGGTAATTCTCACGTAGTTGCTCTATGTTAGGGAAGAGCATCTCCGGGATAAAAGCCCCTCCAAACTGACCATAATAGCCATGTTCATCTACTTGAAAGGGGGAAGTCTTTGTCTCTGTCATAGCCTGTCTGTTAATGTTTTGAGTAAGTCTATTTGTTTACGTCCGGGCGCTGTCTCGAAGCCCGAGTTTACGTCTATTGCCATAAGTCTAGGATGCTGAATGGCATGGATCGCATCCACATGCTCCAGGGTGATTCCGCCACTCAACCAAAAGGGGATTTCCAGTTGGTATTGCTTGAGAATATTCCAATTGAAGGTAATCCCATTTCCGCCGGGATGCTTTCCCTTGGTATCAAAGAGGAAGTAGTCTACTACCTTCTCGTAGGATTCCAACAGTCCAAAATCAAATCCTTCTTTCCCTATGGAAAAGGCTTTTATAACCTTTACACCTACCCTGCTGATTTCCTCACAATAGGTAGAGCTTTCTTTGCCATGAAGCTGCACCAGGTCCAGCTGGTACTCCTGCACTCTTTGTTTGACCTCCTCTATCTCCTCATCTACGAATACGCCTACTTTCTCACTTCCTTCTATGGAGGCCACCCACGTTTTATCCAGGCTTTCTTCCATAAACCGCTTGGAGGGAGCATAGAAGATGAAGCCCAGATAGTCCGGCCCTAAGGCCAGTACCTGTTCCACATTCTCCTGGAATTTCATCCCACATACCTTCAGCTTCATGCTTTCTTCACTTTACTATTCCCTGATTTAGTAGCCTTTAAGAGGCTTAAGCTGTCTATAAATTGAGCACATGCCTTATGGGGTTCTGCATGTTTCATGAATCTTTCTCCTATGAGAAAGCCCTCATACCCACACTCTTCCAGGAACAGAATCTCTTCAGGCCCCTTGATCCCACTCTCCGCTACTTTTACAAATTCATTCGGGATGAGGGTACTGAGGGAAGCTGCCGTTTGTATGTTTACCTCAAAGGTCTTCAAGTTTCTGTTATTCACTCCCACCAAGTTAATATGGGGAGTCAGGCTTCTCTCTAACTCTTCCTGATCATGTACCTCCATTAGCACCTGCAAGCCTAAGGACTGTGCAAAGCGAGCTAATTCAGCTAATTTCGCTGGCGTTAATGCTGCCGCTATCAACAAAATCACATCAGCCCCTATAGACCTAGCTTCTATGATTTGGTATTCTTCTATGATAAAGTCTTTCCTGAGAATAGGACAGTAGTTCATTCTCCTTGCCAGGGAAAGATCCTCATTCTTCCCACCGAAGAAAAAGGTATCAGTGAGAATAGACAGGGCAGATGCACCTGCCTGCATATATCCGATGGACGTTTTTTCTACTGATACATAGGGATGGATATTCCCTTTAGAGGGCGACTTACGCTTGATTTCCGCTATGATCCCACTCTTATCTTCTCGCTGGATGTAGGTAGTCATAGGCACGCAGGGCGTATCAAAGAAGATACTTGACTCCAGGTATTTGACAGGATACAACTCCTTCTGGTGGGCTACTTCCTTACGCTTATGGACTATAATTTTCTCAAGTATATTCATCTGATCAATTAGCTAAAAAGGTCTTAAAAGCTTGTAAAGCGGAGCCTGACACTATGGATTCACGAGCAGCTCCCACAGCATCTTCCAGGCAGTAAGCAGGTCTGGCTGTTCTAATAGCCAAAGCAGCATTAGCCAGGACCACTTCTGTCTGTGCATCAGTAGCTCTATTCTCCAGTACAGAAAGGAAAATATCTGCTGCCTCTTTTACGGTTTTTCCACCGGATAAAGACTCCGCTCTCAGGGTATGCAAGCCTAACTGCTCAGGATACAGGAGTGTTTCTCCCTCGGCCGAGAGGACTTTAGAAGGGCCTGTCAGCGAGATTTCATCATAGCCATCCAAGGCGTGTAAAATGGCAAAGCTTTTATCTGTTTGCTGAAATAAATACCCATATAATCTTGCAAGCTCCAGGCTGAAAACCCCTACCATTTGTCGCTTTACAAAGGCTGGATTTACCATAGGGCCCAGCATATTAAAGAAGGTCTTAACTCCTAATTCTCTGCGGATAGGCCCTACGTTTTTCATGGCCGGATGAAAGAGAGGTGCATGCAGAAAACAGATACCTGCCTCTTCTATGCTCTTCTTAATTCTATCTTTATCATTAGAAAAAGTATACCCAAAGGACTCTATCACATTAGAAGAACCGGAAACAGAAGAGACGCCATAGTTCCCGTGCTTAGCTACTTTCACCCCTGCCCCTGCCGTTACAAAGGAGGATAAAGTAGAGATATTGAAAGTATCCTTTCTGTCTCCCCCTGTACCACATAGATCTATGGGATCAAAGTCAGACAGATCCACTTTCAGGCAAAGCTCCAGCATGGCATCTCTGAAACCACTTAGTTCTTCTACGGTAATGCTTCTCATATTGAAAACCGTCAGGAAAGCAGCTACCTGAGAAGGCGTATAATGTCCTCCCTGGGCTATTTTCGTAAGAATTCCCCTTGCTTCCTCATGGCTCAGGGTATGATGTTCAAATAAGTGATTGAGTATATCTTTCATGTATGTGCGAGTTGTCCTTTATTAATGTTGAATGAGAGAATCTGTTAAGTTTAAGATTAAGTGTAAGCTCAAGTTTAATTTTTAGCCTTAGACTTCAACTTTAACTTAATCTTCAACTTAGTAGCTTTACATTTCCAGCCAGTTTTTCATCATTTGGATGCCGTGTTCTGTGATGACTGATTCTGGGTGAAACTGGAGTCCGTATACGCTGTATTGCTTATGTTTGACGGCCATGACCCTGTTCTCATCATCTACTGCCAAGAGCTGTAGCTGTCCATTCAGGCTTTCCCTATCCACACTCCATGAGTGATAACGGGCTACCTGAAAGCTCTCAGGTACTCCTTCAAATATAGGGTCTCCTCCAGCTATGACGGTAGTAGATGTCCCTACTCCATGTAACACCTCCGGCATATTAAAGAGGGAAGCCCCGTAGTTCTCAGAGATTCCCTGATGCCCAAGGCATATCCCTAGTATGTGCTTGTTTTTTCCGTATTTGGCTATCAGCTGAGGCATAATCCCTGCATCTTTGGGGAGGCCTGGGCCTGGAGACAGTAATATCTTATCATACTCCTCTATTTCTTCCAGACTGATTTTATCATTCCTCACTACTCGCATCTGGTTTCCATATCCTAATTCTCTCACAATATGGACCAGATTATAGGTAAAGGAATCATAATTATCTAGGACCAGGATCTTTATGTTTTCTTTATGGCTCATCTTAGTTAGTTCTTCTTTGGTTAGGCTAACCCCTCCTTTAGAGAGGTAAACAGGTGGATTAGGGTTATCTATAATCCAACCCAGTCTTCTGCTTAGCAGAGGATTTTTATTCAAAGTTTAACATCTGTTTTTGCCCTTTATTAATCTCCAGGGCCGTATGCATCGCTTTCCGAAGCGCCCCCAGCTTATTATGAACTTCCTGAAGTTCTGAAGCTGGCACTGAGCGGGACACAATTCCCGCCCCTGCATGGTAATAGAGGACATTCTGCTTACTCAAAAAGGAACGTATCATAATGGCGTGGTTAAAGTTCCCCTTAAAGTCCATATACCCAATACAGCCCGCATAGTACCCCCTGTTTTGAGGTTCGTATTCATTGATGAGCTGCATAGCTCTGTGCTTGGGAGCACCTGCCAATGTTCCCGCCGGGAAGGTATCTCCCACCAATTCCATGGATAGGGTGTTATCCCCTATCTGGGCATCTACCTTGGACACCAAGTGAATGACATGAGAATAAAATTGTATCTCCTTAAAGGTGGCTACCTCCACATCATGTCCATGTCTACTCAAGTCGTTTCTGGCTAAGTCTACCAGCATCACATGCTCTGCATTCTCCTTAGGATCATCAAATAGTTCTCTGGAAAGCTTGGCATCTTCCTCATCATTTCCCGTTCTTCTGAAGGTGCCGGCTATAGGGTGTATGGTCGCCTGTCCGTCCTTAATGATGAGCTGCGCTTCCGGTGATGAACCCATGAGCTTAAAGCTGCCATAATCACAGTAGAAGAGATAAGGAGAAGGATTGACTGATCGCAAAGCTCGGTACACATTGAACTCATCTCCTCTGAACCCTTGCTGGAATCTTCTGGATAATACAATCTGGAACACATCCCCCATTTGGCAGTGATGCCGTCCTTTCTCTATGACTTCCAGAAACTCTTCATCGGTAAAATTGGTGGTCTCCTCCCCGTAAAGCTCAAAGTGGTAAGAAGGGACCGTAGGATTGGAGAGAATATCTATGATAGCATCCAGGTTAGACGGTTCTCCCTCTAGCCTGTGCTCGAAGACAAACATCTCATTATTGAAATGATTCACCACTATCATGTAGCGATACACATGATACAAGATCTCTGGTACCCGCCTTTCCTCATCCTCAAAGGTCTTGATCTCTATATCTTCATAATGCCTGACAATGTCATAGCTCTGAAAGCCAAATAAGCCACTGTAGACAAACTTCATGTCCAGTTCTTCCACCTCAAACTCATTCAGAAAGTCCTGCATCAGCCCCGGCAGGGTACGTTCCTTTCCCAGCTTCACTTCCAGCTCTTTATCATCCGGGTAGACAGCCGTGAACGAATTATTTTCCACCTTCACTTCTGCCATGGGGTCAAAACAGATGAAAGAATAGGTATTAGTGTTTCCCCTGTAGTCAGAACTTTCCAGCAGTACTGTTTGGGCATATCTGTCCCTAATCCGCAGGTAAATGCTGACGGGAGTTACGGTGTCTGCCAGTAATTGTCGGTATGTGGTATGTAGTTTATACATGTTGTAAAAAAGAAATTGGGCTTACTATCTATTCAGACAGTAAGCCCCTTTTATGTTGTATGTAATTATTGCACGGGAGTCCTACGCCTGCTTGCTGCAAGGTAGCCACCACCAATTTTGAGAAATGTGCAATGAGATCATGCTTGTCTATCGTATTTGATACAAATATATGAGAAGGTTGATATTATTCAAATGGAGGGGGAAAATATTTTTGGGGATAGATGGTGGTAGATCATGGTAGATGTTGGTAGAGAGGTTTGGCTCCTATGGAGCCATGCGTGATTGCACCCTATCGGAGGTAATGAGGTTACGCTCCGCTGGAGCGAGGTGGGTGCCTGATGAGAACCCTTCCCCCACGACCCCGTTTCCCTTGAAAAGGAAACAACCCACAACTAATGGAAATGGATAGCAGGGAATCCTCTTTAAAGGGGATGGTGGATGTGTGAAGGGGTTTGAAGCTAACATGAGAACTCACCATGGCTATTAATTCCTAAAAAAAGTCGTCATACCGTTGGGCCTGCAGAGTAGGACTGCGGGTCATCCGGTATCTAGCGTTGCTTCTGATATCTAGCTTAGCTTCTGATATCTATGTTTCGTGAGATCCCGGCTGACCCTTCTGGCCATGCGCCGCATGCCCGCAGGGATGACGATTTATGGACAGCAG
>JBCCLI010000104.1:0-17049 GCA_039026975.1 Bacteroidota bacterium
GGATCCAGATATAAATCCCGAACCTCTTTTCATCTATAATGAAACTATTTGGGGTGTATTTTTAGATGATGAAATTTTAGCGCATAACTTCTTATGGAAGTATGATCCTCTTACTACTACGGTAGATACCATACATGTATTTGATGATGAACTCATGGGTCTTCAACCCCACTCAGAGTTGATTGAATTTCAAGGGAAGCTCTGGGGCCTAACGGAAGATGGAGGGCTGTATGGTGATGGAGTGATTTATCGCATAAATGAAGACGGAACCGATTTTAAAAAGGTAGCAGATTTCGGGCCTGATCTGGCAGGCGATTACCCAGAAGAAATTCCTTTACTCTTAGCTAAAGGGATAGCTTCTCTGACGGCTCCCACTGATTCCCTCACCTATGGAGATGATTTTCCCATACTAACGGTCACCTCAGATAGCGAACAAGAGTTCATATTTAGTAGCTCCGATGAAAGTGTAGCTGAAATTGAAGGGAATTCTGTTATGATTAAGGGGGTAGGCTCTTCCATCCTGACTACCTTCCATGAGGAATCTGCCTATTATTTTGCTGATAGCTTAGCCTTTACCTTGAATGTAGCTAAAGCAGCTCTCACTATTAGTGTAGATAGCATAACGAGGAAATACCAAGAACCTAATTCTGTACTGGCTCCTGTATATGAGGGCTTCGCGTATGAGGAAGATGAAAATGTCCTGACGGCCCAGGCTGTTATCACTACGGATGCTACCCAGGAAAGTGATGCAGGTATTTATGATATTTCTGTTAGTGGAGCTACTGCTGATAATTATGAGATCACCCATGAAAATGGAACCCTCTATATCTTAGCTGCTGATCAGGAGATCACCTTTAACAGTCTGGCTATCAAATTCATAGATAGTGAAGACTTTTCTCTTGACGCTATTGCATCTTCAGGCTTGGATGTCTCCTATGAGTTATCTACTGACTCGGTCATTAGCCTGGAAGGAAATATGGCGAGTATCATTGGGCCAGGGAATGTAGAGATTACGGCTACCCAAACAGGGAGCAATAACTACCTGGCTGCAGAGGCAGTTAGCCAAACCCTCATAGTCCAGGGATTTACTACAAGTGTGGAAGAATCATTGGACCTGGATGCAGCTATCTACCCGAATCCAGCTACGGGTCAGTTCCAGCTCCAAACAGAATTCCTGTATGAGCAGGTACGCCTGTATGACCTGGAAGGGAAAATGGTGAAGAGATTCAATAAGCAGGACGCCTATAATGTGGAGAATTTACCAGCAGGCACCTATCTGCTAGAGGTAAGGAATACCGAAGAAGCCAAGAGAGGCAGGCTGGTTATACAGTAAAAAAACCCCTTATCAAAAAAGGCCATTCCTGATTATCGGGAATGGCCTTTTTGCTCATAGGCAGGCAGACTATTATTTTTCCTCAAATACAATAGCTAGTGCCTCTCCATCCCAACACTCAGGAACGGAAAGCCCTAGTGCATCCAGTATGGTAGCAGGGATGTCAAATATCCTTGCATCTTCTATCTTCTGATGGGTATCCGCACCCTTTCCACTTATGAGAATAGGAATCTGTCGTTCGTCTATTGTATTTCCTCCATGGCTTTTTCCCTTCCCACCATGGTCTGAAGTTACCACAAAAAGCGTTTGCTCATATATCCCCGCCTCTTTATATGCCTGTATGATCTCTCCTATCAGTGAATCTGCCTTTTCTACTGCTTGATAGTATGGAGGGGACTTATGCCCTTCAGCATGACCCGTAATGTCTACATGATCCAGATGGATAAAGGTAAAAACCGGTTTGAACTGCCTTATGTAAGAAACGGCTAAAGCAGTAGTCATATCTTCATCCTTAGCCCCTGCTTGTACAGTAGCTATGTCCCTTTCCACATAATGGCTAATATTCGGCCAATCGTGAAAAAGAGCCGTTTGTACATCAGGTTTGGCCTCTCTGATTACCCGAAAAATGGTGGGGATCATTTCCCCTTTTTTCCCTCCACATAAGACCCTCTCTTTTATATCCCGCTGGGTCCAGCGATTATGATAAACCTTATGCGTTTCTGAATCACATCCATTCAAGAGGGAAGTCCAATTAGGGCCACTTTTGGTAGGCATCACATTCTCTCCTGTTAGGTGTACTCCATCATGTATGAGTGCATCCATTACAGGGGTAACTGCATTCGGTATCCCATATACCCCCATGCCATCTACCCCAATTAACACAGCATGCTGGAAGGAAGCCTGGGCGGGTACCTCCAAAAAGCCGAGAGATACCCATAAACAACTTATAAGAAGGATGCACTTATTCATAGACGGGAAGAATCACACACTACTATTATTAACTTTTTTTCAGCAGATAAATTTTTTCAGAATGCTAGATTCTCTTATTAATAAGTAAAACATTATTTCGATATTTCATTTAGAACGATTTGACGAATTAAAATTATCTTACCTACACCTCATGATGAAGTCGCTATTCTCCTTTGTAGCTATTTACCTGCTATGGAATACCCTCTCTGCCCAGCTTTTCTATACAGATCCTGAAAAGTTACATCAGGAATTCAGGGCTAAGTACATGGCTATTACTGCTCCTTCTTCCAGTTCAGCCTCCTCAGGCGCTCCCCCCAGCCATAAAAACTTCCAGGAAGCTAAAGAGGTAGGGGAAAAACTCTTGTACAAGGCAGAAAAACAGCTGTGGAAAGATCACACAGAAATGGCCATATATCTGCATAATGTAGCTTGCTTACATACCGCCTTCTACCAATATTACCGGGCAGAACAACTCTTCAGACCTGCACTTGATATTTGGGCTAAAAGAATAGGTACAGAAGAACCCCAATACATTCTTACTGCCTTACACCTGGCAGAAGGGTATATTCTGGAAGGTCGCCCTGGAAAGGCCAACTATTTACTGACGGAGTCATACAAGGCCATTAATGCCTTTATGATCCCAGATAAAATCTACTTGTATGAGAATGAACTGGAAGCGGCCGGTCATTATTGGGCGCAGGGGGATATGCTAGCGGCTGAATACTACCTCATCATGGCCCTGAGACTATTACCAAAGACCAGTGAGATAGACGGTAACCATGGATACATTCTGACCGCCCTGGGCCAGTTATATAGAGAATGGGGTAGATATCCAGAATCAGTGGGTTTCTTTAAGGAAGCCTGGGAAATATGGTCTAGCCAGTACGCAAGCATGTATGCTGGATACGCTTATTATGAAAGTCAGCTCCTTAGGGTGCCTGGTACCATAGACATAGAACGCTACCTGGTAGGGGATCCTTACACCCATGCCAGTGAAACAGAAGATAGCTATCACCTGGACCCCAATAATAGATTTACCTCTCCCAGGGATGCCAGGTATCTGAAAAATATAGATAATGACTCCCACGTTTACAGATCTACCTATGATCCTGAAACCAAGTCCATCAACAGAACAGGGGTCCAGATAGAGCCTGATCCTACCCTAAGAATTAGACCTTACCAAGGAAATACGTCCCGTTCTACTACCAGGTCTGCCAGCAGATCCACACGGACAAGTAGGGTAACACCCGGCCTGCAAGTACCTCATGATCAGCCGCTCACACATGAGATTCCCTTAAAGATTAAGAAAGAGAATATGAATATGGACCACCCTAAGCGGCTAATCTCACCCAGAGTGGGAGGGTACTAGAATTTTGTCACTTGTTGAATGCTTGTACCTTCCCATAGGTTAAAGACCGCCATGCCCACTCAAACGGGCCAAACTTAAAACGGGATAGCCACCATTGGGAATAAAGAAGTTGAAGCAGCCATATGCCTAGTATAAAGGGCCACTGGCCGGCTCTACCTACCGTTCCATAAAGCCCCAGGCCATGACCGTAGAAAATAAAAGTAGCTATAATTGACTGCATGAGGTAGTTAGTGAGGGCCATCCTGCCCACAGGAGCTATCCACTTCTGGAGCCACGGTAAGTAGCGCCCTTGGCAGACTAACATCACAGCAGCTATGTATCCTAAGGCCATAGGAAGGCTGCCTACATAATGGAATTGACTACCCAGAAAAAAGCTGTATTCACAGCTCCATGCCTGCGCGTAGTTCTGGAGTAAGCCATAAATCCCAAGGGTAAGTCCTAATCCCAGTCCTATTATCAGCATTCTCTTGTAGAAGCGAGCAGTCCGTTCTCCTGTAAGAATTTTTGCCTTAAATAGTCCCATCCCTATTAGCATTAAGCCCGTAACCTGCCAGCCTACTGCTGTCAGGAATACAAAGGTTTCTAAAAAAGAAGACATCTCTGCTCTGAAGACTTGCTGCTGTCCCCACCCTCCCTGATAAGCCATTATCTCTTCCTGCAAACTTTCTTCAGACGGCTGCCAGAAAGAACAGTTTTCCACTACTGCTTCCTCAGGCCAATAAGGCATGCTAAGCCCAAAAAATAAACTGATTAAAAGCGAGATAGACATAAAGATTCCTCCCCATATAAACAGGTTGTTAGCAGACTTCTTACGAAATAAAAATACCCAAACAGAACAGAGGGCATAGGCCACCAGTATATCTCCATACCAGATGACATAGGCGTGAAACAAGCCTATCAATAACAACCAGAAGTTTCTCAAATAATGTCGTCCCAGGGGATTTCTACTCTTAGCTTCTATACGGGAAGACATCAATATAACGCCAGCCCCGAAGAGCATAGAAAAAAGAGAGATGAATTTCTGATTGGCAAATAGCTCACTGAACCAAAAGGCCCATTCATCTGCTCCCGCCAGGACACCTGCTGCCATAGGGTTATTATAATTAGCACTCACCATAGAAAATGAGGTCATATTCATGATGAGAATCCCCATAATGGCGAATCCCCTCAAAATATCAAGCGAGATGATTCGCTGAGACTGTTGGGTAGGGGTAGATGTCTGCATAGATAATCAGTTATTTGTGCCTTAATCACTTACCACCCAATTTCGTAACTTCCCATTGATTTAACATAGTCCTCTAGGGAGATAGGCCGTTCATTAGTAATAACCATAAACAAGCGAAGCCATGAAGCTTTCACGAGTATGTACTGTGTGCCTATGGGCAGCTATGATAGTAATCATAAGTAGTTGCAGCAGAGATGACCCATTGACTGAGAACCCTGATCAGCTAGACGTCTATCTGGCAGCTAATAACAGCCTCCCCTTAGTAACTGACTCTCTCATTGCTTGTGCCTTTGGCGGGCAGACGGGTATATTCGAAAATACCAGCTTCCCAGTAGGGGTTTTATTCTATCCTGAAGCCAATGCGACTAATTTCCAATACTTTGAGACGAAGGAGCTCAATGTAGATCCGAATGATTATAGCAAATATTGTCGGGTGGAGTTTACCAATGAACCCTTTTTTAATGGATACCTGAGAAGGTTTCTACGGCCAGAGCAAACCCAGGAAAGGTACGGACTCGTGCTATACCAACGTGGAGATAAATTCTACATTTCCAATCCCATCAAACTGAAACAGCAAGATACCCCCACAGAATATAACCCTGACCTGCTACAGATAGACCAGACTGACCCCCTTTCTCCCATCTTTACCTGGACAGATGGACGGGTGCAGGAAAATGTCATCTACTTCCATGCTATCCTGGATGATCAGGGAGAATTAGTCTCTGGGACGTATACCTTTGAAAAGCAGTTTCAGTTCTACAATCTGTCTAATGTAGTGCTTAACATACGTGATATTACCCCTCCCCCTGCCTTGGAAATAGGTAAAACCTACCAGTTTGTACTGATGGGGGTAAGCATAGATAACTGGGTAAATTTATTTTCTGATGTTATTTTTCAGGTGAATTGATTTCAGATTTTTTGGACCACCTCTTCACAATTTCTACTGGCAGTCGATTAATGTGTGGAAAGCCTATTCACAAATGAACATTAATCCATTGCCATGGAAAAGCTAACTCGTTTTCTCATTCTCTTTATTTCTGTAGGTACTCTCTGCTCATGTGATGACAGGAATCCACTAAGAGGTGAAGGACTAGGAAAAATTGAAGGCGTATATATAGGCACTGCCACGTACCAGGAATCAGAAATAAGATCTTTCCTAAATATAGACTCTTCCCAAACCATAGTCTTCTAGGATACATTCGAAGAAAGGTTCACTGTTAACCTACTATCAGAGACTACCTATGGCTATACCACCACCTATGAATTCAGATTCGTTAGATCTGGTCCCTACCCCTTCAAGCATGATATAGGGAATGAGGATTTTACCTATTCTATTTACAGCCTACCCTATGAAATCTCTTATGAGGGAGAACAAAAGTTTGAAAGCAGGCTTAGCTTTCTGCAAGACTCAACCAGCAATTCCCGGATGATAAGGGGGTATATGCTGGAAGAAGAATTGGTAGGAACTGAAAAAGTGGATGCCATGGGAGAATCCTATGTATCAAAGAAGAAACGTGTCTATCAACTCTCAGCAGATAAACAATAATATAGCTAGGCTACTATCTCATTCATCCAGGTCTTCTCCATGAAGGAAGACCTAAATGCTATGGGTGTCTCTTCCATAATCTCCTTGAATTTCCGGTTAAAGTAGGGAACATTATTATAGCCACACTCAAAACTTATTTCAGCTACGGTCATATCAGTAGAAATGAGCAGCTTAGAAGCCCTGTGAATGCGAAACTCATTGATGAGTTGAACAAAAGTTTTCTTCGTATGCTTCTTGATGAATTTGAAAAAAGCAGGTTCCGTTAAGCCTATCAAATCTGAGGCTTCTTTCACCTTAATCTCCTTGTGATGGTTCTCTATGATATAATCGTATACCTGCTTGATACGTTCCAGCTTGGAGTGAGAAAGGTGTAAAGAGTACTCTTTGGAACAGATAGGGATTACCTCCGTAGTTTGGGCTAATAAACCGAATAATCTCAGTAAATGAACCATCTTCTCAAGGCCCTCCGTATTGAGAATTCTATTGATAACGGGACTCGCTTTTCTGACAGTTTCTCCATGAAAGTATAGACCCCTATCTGCCTGGGAAACTAGTGCCTTAACAGCCCTTAATTCTGGTCTATCTAGGAACTCAGAACCCAAAAAATCTGGAATCATCTGAATCACAACCTGTTCACTTTCCATCTCTGTAAGAAAGCCGTGCGGAAGGTTGGCCCCTAGCATGACAAGATCTCCTTCGTGATAGTTAGAAATAGTATTTCCCACAAATCTTTTCCCAAAACTTTTCCGCGTAAAACATATTTCAATTTCCGGGTGGAAATGCCATGCTTTACTCAATAAGGGGCGACTATTTCTCGCTACTATTTTAGCTGTAAAAGATCTTTCGGGCCTTCCTGATATGAGTTCATATTCCGGTTTCATACATATATATAATACCATTTTCTCCTGAGAATGGGGTAAAAAAGGATAGAATTGTGCAAGAATAGGATAGATTACTATTGTCTTGACAATGAATTGGCGGGATACCTTTGATGTACACTTTAATCATTAGACGTATGAAACGCTATTCTACTACTCTCAAGAACACTCTATTCGTTCTTCTTTTCTTGAGTGTCAGCACGCTTCTGGCACAGAAAAAGATAAGCGGAACTGTAACGAATGCTGATGGAGATCCTCTCATAGGAGCTACCGTAATCATAAATGGGACAAACACTGGTGCACTGACAGATGATACAGGTGCTTTCACTTTAACTGTTCCGGCAGGAGAACAAGCCATAGACATCTCCTACCTGGGATTCTCATCACAAACAGTCATCATTCCAGCTACCTATGATGAGGCTAGTCCCTTATCTGTCTCTCTTCTTCCAGATAAACTGTCCCTGGACGCCGTAGTGGTAACAGGTACCTTTGGAAGTAGGTCTCAAAAAGAGTCTCCCCTATCTATGACTTACCTGAATGCAAGACAACTTCAAAACCTGTCTGCAAATTCTCAAGCAGATATCTTGAGAACCATTCCTGGAATCACCGCAGAAGGTGGTGGGGGTGAAGTAGCCTCCAACGTATTTGTGAGAGGCCTCCCCTCAGGCGGTCAGTACCAGTTTACTCCCCTACAGGTAGATGGATTGCCCGTACTGAGCACCTTTGGGCTTAATTCCTCTGCACATGATGTGTACTTCAGAAATGACATAGGTATCAGAAACCTAGAATTTGTAAGAGGTGGTGCTTCTACCCTATTCGGAGCAGGATCTGTAGCCGGTATCATCAACTACACCAGTGCTACAGGTGGTATAAACCCCCAAAATAAAATACAGCTAGAATGGGCTGAGGGAGGAAGAGCCAAGTTTGACTTTATGTCCTCAGGCCCTATCAATGAAAATACCTTCTATGCTATTTCCGGTTTCTACCGCTATGATGAAGGGCCACTGGAAACAGGACTTCCTACACAGGGATACCAAATCAGAGGTAACATCAAGCGACTATTTAATGAGGGCCAGAGCTCATTTACCGTCTATGGTCAGTTGATAGATGATAATGTCCAGTTCTATCTCCCTTATCCCCTGGATAATTCTAGTGGGGATCCAGAACGTCCTACTGGGAATGATGGGGAAACCATTTATACCATGCTGACATCTCAAGCTAAGGACTTCTCCTTTGATACGCCTAATGGAAGATTTGAAACGCCCATTGGTAATGGCGTAACTACTCAGGGGAGCTATGTACTGCTTGACCTCAAACATCAGTTTGGAGAGAATTGGAGACTTTCTTCCAAAGCCAAAGTAGCTAACTATGATCATGGATTTAACCTGTTCTTAGATGGAGATGGCCAACGTAACGTACCCGAGACGCAGGCCACCTACCTGTCTGACAGAGGCTTACCAGCAAATGCTAGCTTCAGCTATGTAGACACAGGTTTACCCTTAGCCGCTAACGACTTACTCTTTGAAAACAGAGTCCTTGACAGAGAAAGACCCATGAATGAGATGGTGGGAGAGATTAACCTGACCAGAAACTTTGGCAACCACCAAATCACCTTAGGTACTTTTGTATCAGATACTAGAGCTGAAGACAATAACTGGATCTGGAACTTTGTAGGAGACTTCAGTAATTCTCCCAGAGTAGTGGATATCTCCTACACAGATGCCAATGGTGATCTAGTGAACTACTCCACTGGCGGGTTCATCCAGGGAAATCAGACTTCCAACAGATACCATGAAAGCT
Organism: Bacteroidota bacterium; assembly: GCA_039026975.1. GTDB lineage: Bacteria > Bacteroidota > Bacteroidia > J057 > J057 > JBCBKZ01. Next base: position 9,121 of record JBCCLI010000104.1, read on the forward strand.
TTAAAACAGCCTTCTATTTAGCTGATGAATTCAAGGGAGAAAGATTCAACTTTGATATAGGACTTAGATGGGAAAAAGCCAGAGGTATTATCAGCAGAGAAACAGGCGTAGGTTCTAACACCTTCCAAAAGGGTACCGTGGAAGCAGATGATATAGCTGTGGCCCTGGCAGGTCTATACAAAGTAAATGGCAACACTAATCTCTATGCCAATTTCTCCAGAGGATATTTCTTCCCTGAACTAAGAGGAGTACAATTCTCTTCTCCTGGAAAAACCCAATCCTATGAAACAGAAGGTATCACTCAAGGGGAACTGGGAATTAAATATAGTAGCAAGAAGCTATCTGCTACAGCAGCAGTATTCTTAGTAGCCCTAAGTGATAGAAGAAGCATAGACTTTGTGAATGACGGAAGAGGAGGCGTAATAGAGGAAGTAGCCCTCCAGAGTACCAGAACCGTAGGGGTGGAAGTAAGTGCCAACCTCAACCTTACCAAAGGACTAGACCTTTATGGAAACTTTACCCTCCAGGACCATGAGTTTACCAAGGTAGAGAATAATCCTGAGCAGGAAGGAAATGAGCTAAGAAGACAACCTAATACCCTAGGTCTAATAGGCTTATCCTTTGAAAGAAGTGGATTTGATGTTGATATCTCTAGCAACTTCTTCGGTTCCAAGTTTGCAAATGATGCCAATACCGTAGAGCTGGACGGATTTAACATAGTGAGAGCTAACCTGGGATACAGATTTATCCTGGATGATGATAATAGCATGAGAATTGGGTTGAGCGCGTTCAACTTATTTGATAGCGCTGGGATAACGGAAGGATCTCCCCGTCAGGGAAATTCACAAATCAGCGGAGGACAGTTCTTTGTGGGACGTCCTATCCTGCCGAGAAGAATTTTTGTTAGGGTCTCATTTGACTTTTAGTCAAAGTAGCAGTTTCTAAAACTGGGATTGAAGGAACTCCACCTTCAATCCTTTTCTTTATCTGATGTTTATTTAAAAGTCTGTACTAAGCTAAAAATTTAGATTCGATACAGGGTTATGAAAGTTGCTAAAAGGAGGCTTTGAGATTAGCAGCAAGTACGTTTCGGAAAGGCCGTTCCCTTCCCGATCTGTCAGGATTAGGGAAAAGCGGGATGTATGGGAGGGACCTAGCACGTTTGCCTACTTTCCTGGCAACGGAAAAAAGTAGGCCCCGCGACAAGCGTTAAAGCTCCAGAAAGTAACTCTTCTTAACCGCTAGATTATCTAACTTGTGCGCCTTAAAGATCATGACATGACTGATACACAACTGAGACAGCTCACCGAAAGCTCAGAGGCGATCTTACGGGAAAATTGGAGAGGGGGATTTACTGTACCTACTAAAAATTTATATCCTTTTCAGTGGAACTGGGATTCCGGTTTTGTAAGCCTTGGCCATAGCTACTATGACTTGGAGAAAGCCATGCAGGAACTAGATTCTCTCTTTTCCGGTCAATGGGAAAATGGAATGGTTCCTCACATCATTTTTCATTCTGAGAATGAAACTACCTACTTCCCTAATCATGATTTTTGGAAGGTAGAGGTGAATAAGGGAGCCCCTCAAAAACCTAAGTCCTCCGGAATTACCCAGCCAGCTGTTCATGGTTTTATCCTGGAGAATTTACTGGCAAAATTTCCTGATAATGAGCCACTTTTAGCCTTTGCGAAAGAGATCTTCCCAAAAATTGTCAAATTCCACCGATTCTTATATACCTACCGAGACCCTTTTCAGGAAGGCTTATTTTTCATTTACCATCCCTGGGAATCTGGGAGAGACAATTCTCCCCTGTGGGATGAGTCCCTGGAAAGAATACAGATAGCACCTAACAGTCTCCCCAAGTATAAAAGAAAGGATACCAGCCTGGCTGATCACACAGAACGGCCAACTAATGATCAGTATGATAGGTACGTGTACCTTATTGAGTTTGGGAAGAAAAACCAATATGATGGACAAGCAATAGCCCAGGAAAGTCCTGTCCTCATTCAGGACTCCATGATGAACGCTATCCTCATCAAATCCAACCAAAGCCTCATCCATATAGCTGACCGTATAGGCGCTGACCAGGGAGAGCTGGAAGAGTGGCAGCAGCAAAGCCTCAAAAGCTTCAATGCCAAACTCTGGAATACAGAGCTTCAGATGTACGTCCCATATGATTTAAGAGGAGAATACCAGATAGCCCATAAAGAAATAGGGGGCATGGCCGCCCTGTATGCAGGAATCCCAGACCAGGAAAAAGTGGAGCAGTTAGCCGGCTACATGTGGGACTTGCATAAGCGCGGCTTTTATCTATTTCCTAGTTTTGATGTGGACAGTCCCCTGTTTGATTCCAAGAGATACTGGCGGGGACCTATCTGGCCGCAGATGAACTGGATGATCCATCACGGCCTTAAAACCTATGGACAACATGAACTGGCAGACATAGTCAAGTCAGACCTCCTGGAACTAGTCAACAAGCTGGGCTTCCATGAATACTTTGAGCCTAGCAAGGTCTTAGTAAAAGGACTCAGCAAAGGCTACGGAGGTGATTCCTTCTCATGGACAGCCTCCTCCGTACTGGATTTGATACATAGTACATAGGAGTTATTATTGCAACTGTGAACCCGGTGGGCCTTGAGTGATACGAAAGGCTAGCCGGGATCTTTCAGAAAATTCGCACGCCAAGCCACAAAGTCGCAAAGAAATTTTCTCATCTTGTGATAAAGTGTTAACAAGTACATCCTCATAGCTCGTGATTTGTTGAAAAAATAAGCGACCCAATGTAGGGGTGGATTTATCCGCCCTTTGAAGCGTGCGGCAGCTGAAGCAGCCGGTCCATTTTTTGATTTTGAGCCCACCATTTTAATGGTAGGAAACAAGAGACGCTCAAATAGTCAAACCTAATAAACCCCGAGCTATGGGGATATAAATACGCTAAGGTAAATCCTACATAACTATATTCATTAATCTATACCCTCTAACCCTCAACTCCTATGCGCGTCCTCATTGCTTGTGACAAATTCAAAGGCTCCCTCACCACCTTCGAAGTCAATGCTGCCATAGCCAAAGGAATCCAGCAAGCCCATCCCGATGCCGACATTCACACTGTTCCCATAGCAGATGGAGGAGATGGCTCCCTTTCGGTCATAGCTTCCATCATTCCTTCTGAAGAAATCTGGGTAGATACCATAGATGCCGTGGGCAGACCTATACAAGCACACTATCTTATCTCTGGAGATACGGCTTACATAGAAATGGCGCAGGCATCCGGCCTGGTCCTCATCAATGAAGCTTCCAGAAACCCCCTGCATACACACACCATAGGTACGGGCCTTCTCATGAAGTACGCCCTCAACCAGGGCATCAAAAAGATCGTCCTCTTCATAGGCGGATCTGCCACCAATGATGCAGGTATAGGCATAGCCCATGCAATGGGCTTTCAGTTCCTAGATTCGGAAGGAAGAGAGCTCCCCCCCTCAGGACAAAATCTGGCCAGGGTACACGAGATTCTTCCACCTACTCCTCTACCCGATTTCGAGCTAAGTATACTCACAGATGTAAGCAATCCTTTCACTGGATCTGAAGGGGCAGTATACACCTACGCCCAACAAAAAGGCGCCAAGGAAGACGATCTCCTCAGCCTGGAAATGGGCATGATTCATTTCAGCCAAATCCTCCACAAGCAGTTTGGCGTAGACATCTCCCACATACCGGGAGCAGGAGCTGCTGGCGGTATTTCCGGCGGACTACATGCCCTTATGGGCGCACACTTACAGGAAGGCTTCCCCACCCTCGCCCAGCTTGCCGACCTGGAAACCCATATCCAGCAAGCAGACCTCATCATCACAGGCGAAGGCCAGCTAGACACCCAATCCATACAAGGAAAAGTGGTAGGCCAGATAGCCACCCTTTGCCAGAAATACGACAAACAGCTCATCGTCATGGCCGGCAATAACACCCTCTCCAAGGACACCTACCAACAAGCAGGTATCTCACAAGTACATCACATCATGTCTGTAGCCAAAAATCTACAGGATGCTATGGAGAATGGGGCGGAGTATTTGGAGGGGTTAGGGAGGGGAAATAACAAACAATAATTTGCTTAGTTCATAATACTAAATTCAAGGAGAATGCATCTATGGATGATTAATATTTTGGCTTTGAACTCGATCTGACAAATAGCCACTGATACGTAATATTTATTTTGCTACTTTACGATGTTTTTTTTATTATCATTGAATAAAATATATATCAAAAAATAAGTCGCACATTCCTGAAATACATGAACCTTCATAAGAAAATAGTCTTCTTCCTTTCATTCTCCTTATTGGCCGTTGGCTGTAATAAAATCAATGATTCTAGACAATCTTCAATTGATACTTGCGAATGCGACTTAGAAACTTTCCCTTCAGAAAAGGAGATCATTGAAAACGGTATTGACAGAATTGGCTATTCTGGAAAAATAGATGGTACAGTGGACTTCTCTCATCTCACTAAATGGATTGATACTGATGTAAATCTCGGTCTGGCAGGAGAAAATTCTAATATCACCACACAAACATTTGTAGAGAAGTACGTAGACACACATCCTGATATCAGCTTCAAAGCTAATACTCTTAGAAAGATATACTGTCCAAAAATAATCCAAATATGTAAAAGTAATCGGTTCCAAGAGGAAGAAAAGTTTGATATGATTTATCAGCTAACTGAAGAATACTCTAAGAAAATAGAAGCACTAATTTTCAAACAAAAAATACCTACAACCCAGCCGTCAAATCCCAAGAAAGTAAGTAATCCTACTAAGAAGTCTCCTAGAAAGCCAACCTCGCCGGAAAAGATTTTTTCAATTTCAGGAACAACAGATATTTCCATCCTGACAGAAGGAAACCTTAGCCATATGAACTTTGGAAATGTGACCGCAAACTGGCTTTCTCAACAACAAATTAGAAGTTCACTTTCCCTATTTACAACCTCAGCTACTAGGCATTATATTCCTTTCATTAAAGTAGGTAACATCTCAAGTTTAAAAGACATCGGTACGAAGAATGTCACGAATTGTATTTGCCTAATCAGGCAAGAAATCAAAATGGACGAGTCAGAATTGGTCGGCGAGAAATTTATCACCTCAAGATTGATTCTTGATATGAGTTTACTAAATCTCTCTTCAGAGGAGAGAAGAATACATACGAAAGAAGTGAGAGGATCTGGGATAACTGTTAATCGAGCACTCGAAAGTTTAAAGACTAACTTTATCTATGAGCTAACTCAAACTGGATTTGATTTCTCAGCATGCAAGTAATATACACTTTAGTAATACTAGGCTTCTTATCCTTATTGGAGCTCAACGCACAGTCATTATTGACGGAGGAAATAGAGCCTATCGCCAATTCTCTCATCAATCAATTAAACAGGAGTGAAGAAATTCAAACCGTAGCTATTACAGATTTTACTGATTTAGCGTACGAGCCAAATCTTTTAGGTAAGCTTCTGGCAGAGGAGCTTACTACTTCTCTATTCATGAATATGGAAAGAAATTTTGACCTGATTGATAGAAATCAATTAAATAGGTTATTAGAAGAGGTAAAACTAGATGCCAAAGGTCTTTTAGCACCTGAAAATATTCCAAGATTAGGCAAACTTAAATCTATTGATGCAATTATTGGGGCCACTATGTCTCAAACATCCCAATCTGTTAGAATAATTGTTAAAGGGATTGAACTTGAAACTGGAGATATGGTAGCTGCTTCAAAGGGTTACATTAGTCTAACCCCATCTCTCATTCCTCTGCTTTCACCAATTCAAGGATCCAATCAACCCATAGAAAAGAGGACCAACTCCTCTAACACCTACACGCAAAAAAAAGTAACTATAGAAAAGAAAGGACTGGATAAAACTAGTAATGGAGTAGTCGTTAACCTACAGGTTTCTATTTCAGGTCCAAGTAGCAATTTGTCTTTCTTTACCAACCAATCATATATACTGACTAATAACACCGGAAAAACTCAAGCCGATTATATACAACTGGGAGAAAAATCAGCTAGGAGTCGCGTCAGTAAAATCCTATATCCTGATTCCCCTGAGAGTCTTTCAATCAGATTCCCTAATAATTCAGGCCCATTCAATAAGCTCTTACTTACATGTCATTCTAATGAGAGCGGCTTAATAATGTTCGAAATTTCACTTTGAGAATATCTATCATGAACCACAATAAATTGAGAGTTTACCTAACTACATGGTTAATTGGGATAGCTTTTTCCTTCTCTTACCTCCAGGCGCAAACTAGTAGATATGATCGAGAAGTTAGCATCCTAACTGACCGCCTTGCAAAAGTTCTCAATAGTAAGGGATACAAGGGGAAAATCTTAGTAAAGCCTTTCACTAACGTTTCTGGACAACCTACAGAACTGGGTGTACTACTTTCAGGAATAGTGCAAGACCACATGGTAAATAATTCCATCTCATACTCTGTTATCTCTAATGATGCAATAGTACCTAAGAATCCCAACTCCGGAAGAGCGTTGAAAAACACGATCAATTCAATGGGAAGTAAGGCTTCAGATTTACTAGAAAACGAGAGTAACACGGGATCAAATGACAATGACCTTGGAGATTATATTGAATCAGGAGCTTCTGTCCTAGGCAATGTCCTAGAACTAACTGGGAATCCGAATAAAAAAAAGTACAAGAAAGTTGATGGATTACTTAATGGTACTATTACCGAGGTAGGAGATGTTTTCCATCTCCATTTGAGCGTAAATGATCTTAAAAAAAATATTGTACTTGCAACCTCTAAAGGAGATATTCAGAACACACAGCCGTTAGGAAAGTTAGACCAGACTGTCGATAAACCTCAAGCCAAAAACAATACCTATACGGTTGCAGAAAATAATATCTACAGATCAAATATTATTTCACCTTTTCGTAAAGATCCATTTCTATTTGAGCTGTTGGAGTGCTATCAACAAAGTAATTACCTAGAACTGAAGTTGAGAGTAATTAGTAAAGAGGAAAACTCTACCTTAACTATATGGGGAGGTGGAAATACGAAAATTTTTGACCAAAATGGTGGGAAGGAATACACTTTATCCCAAGCTAGGCTAGCTGACAAAATTGGCAATGCCAGTTATGGTATAACTAAAGAGCTAATAAATGATACTCCTGTAAATCTCACGCTTACCTTTACACCAAATAAAGATATAGATGTAATCAGCAGTTTATATTTCAAATGCGTAACAAATACTGCTGGTACTTTTTTTGTACAAATGAAAAATATTCTTGTCTCGAGATAAATCCATATATTTTAAAAGAATGATTCTCTACTTAGTCAACAATCTGATGTTTTAATTTCTAACTATCAAATCCCTTCCCTCAATTCCCTCCCCCAAAAAATCCAACCAACCCATAGACTATTTCGGAAATAGGTAGTATACTATACTTCTAACCTATCATAGAATCATCATGTCGGAATACCAGTATTATGATTTTTATGCCATAGATAAGCCCCTGACTCAGGAACAAATTGCAGTTATCAGCACATTCTCAAGTAGAACGCATCCCACTCCTAGGCGAGCTACCTTTGAATATAACTATGGAGATTTCTCATATAACCAAGAGGAAGTAGTCAGTACCTATTTTGATATGATGCTGGCAATTTGGACGACCCGTTACATCTACTGTGTGCAAAAAGTACCAGGCGAGGAGCCGCACCCGCAGATTACGAAATGCAGCGCCCGGTAGCGCCAGATCTCGCCAGGGCAACAGCCGTGTCAGAAACCCAGGCATGCAACCTACTCCTTCGCAAAACTGGGTTGCGGTTCCAAGCTGACCGGACCCGACCCAAAGGCTAACACCATTAATAAGCCACCGATGATTGCCAGGTTTTTCATAAATTGGGTCATCTGGCTGGGGTCAGCCGCAGGATTGTGAAAC
>JBCCLI010000105.1:0-16893 GCA_039026975.1 Bacteroidota bacterium
GTAGTAGCGCATATGACAAATGGGTTAAAGAGATATGCTAAACTAACAAAAATGCCTTGTTCTTTAGTTTGGGAAGCTGGAAAGAATCTGAGCTATCTATGAATGGCATTATGGGGTTCAATGCCTTGACTTTTCATAAGCCCTCATCCTAATCATCATTCCTCCTCCATTTTTCTAGTGTGGGTATAATCACTTTACTATCATTCATGGCTTCATGGTAAATGGCTTCTGTTTTGTTTGAATCTCGTTCTACCCGACTTACAGCTAATTCTTTATTAGGATAGATGACATACGCTTGCCCATTTTTTTCTAACTCCTTCAGCTTTTGTATGGATGCGTTGTAATGCCGGGCTCTATCTCGCAAAGCTTTATAAACCATGGGGTATTTCTGGTAATACCACTTACATATCTGCTGAAACTTCATCTCTGATTTCACATACCCCTCAGGGCGTGTTAGTACTACCACCACCTTATCTGCCCCTTGCTCCAGGGCTATTTCATAAGGGATGGAAGCAGTCATACCTCCATCCAAATATTCTTCTCCTTTATATGGAACAGCCGGAGATATAAATGGCAATGAAGCACTAGCTGTTAATAGTTCTATATAATCTGTTTTTTCTAGCTCATTGGTACGAAAGAATTCTGGCATACCTGTGTTACAGTTGCTGACCCCTACATAAAAATCAGTAGAATTACGGAGTGTTTTATAGTCGTAAGGCAGTATTTCATGCGCCAATTCACCAAAAATAAAATCCCACGAAAAGTAGGAGCCTGAGCGTAGTAAATGCATGAATCCCCCATAACGCTTATCTCCAATATATTTATTCAGTTTTACATTACGTCCTATTTGCCTGGAGACAAAAGAGGCACCGTATAAGGCACCTGCTGATACTCCATAAACAGCGTCAAACGTTATGTTATTAATGAGAAACGAATCCAGAATTCCTGCTGTAAACATCCCCCTAGAACCCCCTCCTTCAAGTACTAATGCAATTTTATCCGCCATTATTTTTATGCATCTATCCCTTAAATAGAGTTTCCGTAGCTATCAGACCTCCATATTCCAGGGCTGACTCTCTTAGATGGCTAATTTTGGCGTACTCTTCTGAGGTAATCATGGAAATAAGTGCTTCTTTATTTGGGTATTGTACCAGCATGATTCTATTCGGTTCTCCTACTGAGTCTCCAATAAGGGTTTGGTTTACCTTGCCTACCCACAATACCTTTCCGCCCACCTTTTCAAGCAAAGGTGCAACCGCTTTTCCATACTCATTGTAAGACTCCTTGCCTGTTTTTCCACCTTCCGCTACTTGGTCTTTAAACTTTAAGATATTCAGCATTACCACTGGCGTATTAGAAGGATAGTTTTTAATAAAGTCAACCATATCTTCTTTTTCAGCCATTATCTGGTTCGTTAAATTCATAGTGTAAGCTTTTTTAAGTCCGTTGTAGTCTTTTAAGAAATGCCAATTAGTCGGTAATACAGATTGTAAAGGCATCACTTAAAGATGTGAGAAATGTCTCATCTTAACTATTTTTAGGTCAGAATTTTGATCTTTTTTACGTGCCTTAATGGTAGGTTATGGAAGTGTGAGGACCAATTGCTGCTAATTTGAACTTCTAGGCCAGTCCCCCTTGCGCTGCTGTGACGGCACCTGTATGTAGAACTTGTGAAATAACTGCGTCAAGATCATGGACTTGACCTCTGATTTCAATCAGATGTCCGCTGCTTAGAGAAGTACCGCTAACCTGATCTTGTTTTTGGAAAAGGTTATTTCCTTCTGGAAGAAATCAATGGTAGATAGCCTATCATCGTGTTGGGTATGTACAGCTGTGGTTTGACGAGTTTACTCGTCACTTTCACCCAAATGGTAATAGCCATTCAACTATATATATTTACCCTCTTGGGAGGGGTAGGGGTGGGGTAGGTGGCTAATTAGTAGCATAATGCTACTTCCCAACTTAGCATAATTGATTAGATATATCCAATGGGTAAATAGACTAAGTTTCGTAACCCATCTCTAAATCTCTTCCCAAAAGGAGACCATTTCCTGACTCGGGTCTACAGGTATAAGACAGCGTAGATCAACTACTTTAAATCTTTTTCCACATTGTATTAAATCATAATTTAATCTTTAGTAAAAGATTAGGGAAACACTCACTATAATAACTACTCCACCGTTACACTCTTGGCTAAATTCCTGGGCTGGTCTACATTACACCCACGCATCAGAGCGATGTGATAGGAGAGTAGCTGTAAGGGAACCGCAGCTAGAATAGGTGTCAGAGAAGGGGCCGTTTTTGGAATCTCAATGACAAATTCTGCCAGATCCTTCATTACTTTATCCCCTTCCGTAACTATGGCTATAACCCTCCCCTTTCTGGAAACTACCTCCTCTACATTACTCACAATCTTGTGGTAAGAATGGTCCTGAGTAGCGATGAAGACCACCGGCATATTCTCATCTATCAAGGCGATAGGCCCGTGCTTCATTTCTGCTGCTGGATATCCTTCCGCATGTATGTAGGAAATTTCTTTCAGCTTTAGAGCTCCCTCTAATGCCAGCGGGAAGTTATATCCTCTTCCCAGGTAGAGGCAGTTATTGGCATCCTTAAAGGTCTCAGCTATTTGGAATATTTTGTCATTCTGGTTGAGAATCTGTCTGATTTTCTCGGGAATCTGCATAAGTTCATATACAGCCTCTCTTGCCTTGGGGGTGCTAGTAGCTCTCAGATCCCCTATGTAGCTAGCCATAAGGGTAAGGGTTGTTACCTGAGCGGTAAATGCCTTGGTAGAGGCTACGCCTATTTCAGGGCCTGCATGTGTGTAAACACCCGCCTGTGTAGCTCTGGAAATGCTGGAACCCACTACATTACATATCCCCAGTACCAGCGCGCCTTTTTTCTTGGCTATTTCTATGGCCGCTAGGGTATCAGCTGTTTCTCCACTCTGGCTGATGGCTATCACTACATCCCCTGAGTTGATGATGGGATCTCTATACCTGAATTCGGAAGCATACTCTACTTCTACAGGCACCCTGGCATGTTCCTCAAACAGATATTCTCCTACCAGACCTGCATGCCAGGAGGTTCCACAAGCTACTATAATGTATCTCTCAGCCTTTTGAAGTTCAGATCTGACGTCTACCAGTCCACCCAGGAAGGCAGTATTGGTGTCAGGATCTATTCTTCCACGCATACAGTCTGCTATGGATTTAGGCTGCTCAAAGATTTCTTTCAGCATGAAATGATCAAAGCCACCTTTTTCCAGGGCTTCCAGCTCCATTTCTACTCTTTGTAGATCAGGAGTATGGATGACGTTGGAGGTATCCTTGATGGTATGAGTGTCAGGACTTAGGATGGCCATCTGGTCATCATCCAGGTAGATCACATCTTTGGTGAATGGGATGATGGGCGTAGCATCAGAAGCAATGATGTACTCATTATCTCCTATTCCTATCACTATGGGGCTACTTCTCCTGGCTACAATCAGTTGCTCAGGCTCATCCTGGTTAATAACCACTATTCCAAAGGCACCAATCACCTGCTTAAGGGCCATTCTCACGGCTTCCTCAGAACTAACCTCATTCTGGGTATACATATAGTCTATCAGCTGAACCAGAATCTCTGTATCAGTAGCTGACTGAAAGGTATAGCCCTTAGCCAATAACTTTTCACGAATCTCTGTGTAGTTTTCTATGATCCCATTATGGATGAGGGCAAACTTCCCTGACTGGGACATATGGGGGTGGGCGTTTATGTCATTAGGTTCTCCATGTGTGGCCCATCTGGTGTGGCCCATGCCTACTTTTCCAGAGGGTTTCTTTTTACCTATATGAGCTTCGAGATCACTTACCTTTCCCTGCTTTTTGTGGATGCTGAGTTTCCCATTTAGGAGGGCTACCCCGGCAGAGTCATATCCTCTGTATTCCAATCTTTTAAGTCCTCCAATAAGGATGGGATATGCTTCTCTATGACCGATATAAGCTACAATTCCACACATAGTGCTAATTGGTTTGTTGATTAGGCCCCTTTAGTTAAGGGATACCCTGACAAAATAAAAGTGGATACTACGGACAGAATTACGTTGCAATAATATGAATGCTATTTACATAAATATCATCCTCATACAGATAATTTCTGTTTAGCTGGCTTAATTTTCTAGGCGTGTAGTATAAGTGAGTCTTAAAGCTGCTTTCAAGCTTGGGTGATCTACCCCACCTAGTGCTGCTCTAGCTAACCCTCCACCTGGATCTGCCGGAATCAGGTAAAAGCCTAAATTTTCTCTCCTATTAAGTACAATTTCCTGTAGGAAGTTCCTGAATATGAGTGAGTTTAGGTTATACTGGTTATCCTCATTAAGGACAACTACATCCGAGAAAAGAGGGATGTTAGAGATGGTAGGAATGCTTCCATCATCTTCAGGAATGACAAATAATAGCCTGGCAGGAGGAGTGTAAACTTCTTCTCCACCTAGAAACTCCGTATCTACATTCAGTACAAGTTCAGCCTGGTTGATAGAAATTCCTGCAAGGTTAGTTAAGGTAGGAAGCTGAATAAACATATCTATCAGATTTCCCTGCTGAATAAATTCATATTCATCTGTCCTTGTAGGGGTATTTTTTATTTGTCCTAAGAGACGCTCATTGAAATTGTCATCTCTGTCTATTTCATAAAAGCCTGGGGTGGTAGGTCTAATGGGAAATTGAGCTGTCCTACTCACATAAGGGGAGTCCACGGATGGTCTGGCCCTGTAATAGACATCCAGAAAAGAATTAGTTCCATCCATGTTAACGGTATAAATGGCACCAGGCTCACGGAAGACAAAAGGAACACTTTCAGGTGCTTCCACCTTTAGTCCCTTAAAAAACTGTCCAAACGTCTCACTCGTTTCAAACACAGTAGAGTCAGCAAAAAGGATCTTTTCTCCAATAGACGTATGTAAGGGGAAACGGACAATCTCTACCGTATCCGCATTTCTGAAATCTGTGGTACAGTCTTCAGAAGTCAAGCATAAATCTTCTGGCTCTACAGGTAAGCTGGTGGTAGAGAAAGAAAGGGTATCATCCTCAGGGAAAGCTGCATCATCTGTGATGGCATGAACGCTAAATACCTGAGGGGTCCTGAACCTACCATAGCTAGAAATGATGTTCAGGCTTAGAACCACTGAATCCACTTCAAAAAATAGCTCTCTATCATTGCTGAGAGATAAGGCAAAATCCCACAGGTCAGTTTCTACCCCGAACTGTGTGTAGAGGGAAGATCTGAGCGTACCAAACTGCTGGTCATCTATAGTACCTATCAGCTTAGTAGCATTAAGCCCCGTTACGGAGGTTTCTGCTAGCCTGGATACTATTTCCAGGCTTAAAGTATCTGTAAACCGTATCTCTATCAGGTCGCTAGTGGGGAGCACGTCCTTGCCAGTATCACTTGCATCAGGCTCATCACAGGCACTTAAAAAGAATATGGCTGCCACAATGAATAGCGGCAGCCATAACTTATGTGTAATCACAGCTAAAGATTTAGCTGACAATATCTGCGTACAGTTTATTATACCCTTCGACAAAGGACTCTTTGTCATTGGTGTCGAAGTAAATCTTTTCTGACTGAACTTCTTCAATGTATTCTTCTATTTTTTCATCTACTGTAGGATGACCTTTTGTAACTACATCAGACAAGGCAATTCCTCCTTTGATTACCCCAACGTAATTGTTCTCATTGTAGTTGTCCAACTCTTTATCTCCTATTCCATCTACACGAACTTTATCCATGTAATCTAGCGGGAGCTCTTGAGAGTATCCGTTGTTATAGACGGTGAATACTGTTTTAGTATTCTTAAACATCGGATCATCCTGATAATGAGTTCGCAAATATAAGGGAATAAATGAACTCATCCAGTCATGGCAGTGTATGATATGAGGAGGCCACCCAAGTTTTTTAACGGTTTCTATGACACCCTTACAGAAAAAGATAGATCTTTCATCATTATCCAGGTGGAAAGCATCATTAGCATCTGTAAGAACGGACTTGCGCTTAAAGTAGTCTTCATTGTCTAAAAAGTATACTTGTAGTTTGGCATTTGGAATAGAGGCTACTTTAATGGTAAGAGGCTTCTCTTCTCCCGCTACCCTTATGTTGATCCCTGAAAGTCTTACTACTTCATGAAGTCTGTTTCTTCTTTCATTGATAACGCCGAATTTAGGCATGAATATGCGGATCTCATGCCCTTTCTCTTGGAGCTTTTGAGGCAGTAAACGTATCAAATCAGCAGCAGAACTTAATTTTAGGAAAGGATCGATTTCGGAAGTTACATAGAGAATCCTGAGTTTTTTATTCATATCAGTTGAGTTAAGGAATAATATCGCTGTTGATTACGCGGTCCAGCGTGCGTTAAATTCCTCGCAAAAATACGAAAAAAAGTTTGCCTAGACAACGGAAGCCCCCTATATTGTCCCTCTTATGGCTTCCATTCTATGAAAGTGCTCCGAAAACTGGATGCTCTAAGAGACTTTATACATAGTATACCACCGGAAAAAAGCCTGGGCCTAGTACCTACCATGGGCGCACTACATGAAGGCCACCTCAGCCTTGTCCGCCAATCAACCCAACAAAACGAGCTGACTATGGTTAGCATTTTCGTAAATCCCACCCAATTTGGCCCTAATGAAGATTTTGACCAATATCCCAGAAGGGTAGCAGAAGATGCACAGATGCTGTCCCAACTGGGAGTGGATGTCATTTTTACCCCTGATGTGAGGGATGTTTATCCTGGAGCGCATACGTATATATCTTTCCACTTAGCAGAGCTTGGAGATAAGCTTTGTGCGAGAAGTAGACCGGGCCATATGGAGGGGGTACTACAGGTAGTGTCTATTCTATTTCATTTAACTGCTCCTACACGGGCGTATTTTGGGTTAAAGGATTATCAGCAGTTCCTCATCATTCAAAAACTGGTTTCAGAGCTCCACTTTCCCTTGGAAGTAGTTCCTTGTCCCATCATAAGGGAAAAGGATGGATTGGCTATGAGTTCCAGGAATATGTACTTAAGTGCTGAAGAAAGAGAACAAGCGTTATTCCTGTCAACTACCTTATCCCAACTGAAAAAAAACTTTTCGAGCTTCTCTACTGTAGAAGATATGTGTACCTTTGTGGCCCAAAATCTGGAAAAATTTCCACTGGTACAGCTGGATTATTTTGAGGTATTAGATGGTGACTCCTTAGCAGAAGTTCAGTCTATACCATATAGAGGAAAGACACACGCATTCATAGCTGCATACCTGGGAAAAACACGACTCATAGATAATATGCGTCTAAGTGAAGCCATCTGATAGCCAGAAGTATGTTGTTACAAATATTTAAGTCAAAAATACATAGGGTCAAAGTTACCCAGGCAGATTTAAACTATGTAGGGAGCATCACCATAGATGAAAGCCTTATGGAAGCTGCCAATATCTACGAAGGAGAAAGGGTCCAAATAGTAAATGTTAATAATGGAGAAAGAATAGAAACATATACTATTAAAGGAGAAAGGGGAAGTGGGATTATAACCTTGAATGGGCCAGCTGCACGCAGAGCACAAATAGGGGATATAGTGATCATTATTAGTTATGCCTGGATGAGTCCTGAAGAAGCAAAGGCTTTTTCTCCGGTGACGGTATTCCCGGATGAGAACAATCAGCTTGCTAATGGGTAGTAATTGGTAAGAGCTAACTTTTTCATACGGATTAATCATTGACTATTGAATAAACAAGCACTCAACATCCTTAAGTATGTAGGAGGTGTGGGGCTAGGAGGCCTGTTACTTTATCTCTCTTTCAAGGATGCTTCTCTCGAAACGATCACAAATAATCTTCGCTCGGCTAATCCTTTTTGGATAGTGGCCTCTGTTTGTATTGGAGCATTTAGCCACTACCTAAGAGCTCTTAGGTGGCAGATGCAGTTTAAAGCTAGTGGGTATCATCCACCTGCTGCCAGAGTATTCTCTTCTGTGATGTTGATGTATTTAGTAAATAATGCCTTACCCAGGGTAGGGGAGATAGCGAGATGTACGGCCCTGCTCAGAAGTGATAAAATTCCCATCGCTACCAGTATGGGTACTGTGATCGTGGAACGTTTATTTGATATGCTAGTGCTCTTGCTACTTATCATTGTGGCTTTTGTACTAGAGTCAGCTACCATCTATGGGTATATAGAAAAGGCCCTTTCAGGAATGTCGGGGACCTCTGCAGGTATGACTATTCTAGGAGTAGCTGGCGTAGGGTTATTATTGGTGGTAGTGCTTTTCTATGTATTTCGAAAAAAGATCATGGCTTCTACAGCTTTCCAAAAAGCCACGGCATTTGTTAAAAACCTGTGGAGCTCTGCTATTAGTATTAAGCATATTGAAAAGCCTGGTTTGTTCATCGTTTACACCTTCATTATCTGGTTTTGCTACTGGATGATGACCTATGTGATTTTCTTAAGTATTCCCGCCTTACAACAGCTAGATATTTCTTTCATCTATTTTTCTCTTATAGTAACCATCATTGGTGCCTTTGGGTATGCCTTACCCGTACCTGGTGGGATAGGCCCTTATCATGCAGCAGTCACCTTTACCTTTGTAGCTTTTCAGGTACATCCTGAGGCTGCTGTCTCAGCTGATCTAGGAAGGTCCTTTGCTATCATCATTCATTCTGCACATTTGCTCCTACAAATACTAGGAGGAGCTATCGCCTATTTCTATTTACTTTCCCAAAAACCTGAAGACTCAGCTGTACCGGCATACTAGAATCCCTCTTTAATCTCAATTTCACAAGGAGTACGAATATTTTCGTAGAAAAATTTGCATTTACGAACTTCTTCGTACTATATTTATATACGAAATCATTCGTAATAAATAATTATGGGTACTAAAAAACCGAAGCCTACTAATGCAGAGTTGGCCATTTTGAATGTGTTATGGGCAAAAGGCCCCTCCACCGTCAAAGAAGTTAACCAGACGCTAAACGCTGCTAGAAGTGAGAAGGTAGAAGAGATAGGGTATACCACTACCCTAAAGCTAATGCAGATCATGTTCACTAAAGGATTTCTCTCTAGGGAAAAAGATGGGAGAACACATATTTATCAAGCCAAAATTTCTGCAGAAGCAACCCAGAAGAATTTGGTTGATCGTTTGGTAGATACTGCCTTTAGTGGGTCAGCTATGAATCTGGTTATGCACGCACTTGGCCATCACCAGGCCTCCACAGATGAGTTGGAACAGATCAGAGCCCTTATTGAAGAGAAAGTTAAAGAATCAAAGGACAAAGACCCATCATGAATACATTCTTAATAAACCCATTAGCTGAAGCTTTTACCTGGACCTTGTTACACTCTATCTGGCAAGGCTTTGTGCTGTGGATACTGGTGGTACTGGTGCTAAAGTTAAGCCGCATGAAATCTCCCTCAGGGAAATATGTGTTTGGCATCATGACCTTATTTACTTGGGTATGCTGGATGGGTATTACGTTTTTCCAGCATATAGATATATCTCCCACTACTTATTATGAAATAGGAGGACTTGAGTTCACTTATGATGCTTACGAGGATAGTCATGCAGGTTTTATCCATGAAGAACCCTCTTTCTTCATGGGGATGCAGTCCTTCTTTCATGAGTGGGTGTTCGAGTATGGAGCCTATTTTAATTTGGTTTGGCTAGCTGGGTTCGTTGTTTTTGGCCTGAAATGGGTTAGTGGATGGATGTACATACAGTACCTTAGAAAAAGCGCTTACATGTTAGCAGAGGAGCATTGGCGAGGAAAGCTGGAGCTATTATTAAGTAAAATGGATATTGGGAAAGAGGTAAGCGTAATGGCTAGTGATCATGTGATGAGCCCTATCCTTATTGGCCATCTCAAGCCTGTAATTCTTTTCCCAGCTGCTTTACTGGTGGGAATGAGAACAGATCAGCTGGAGGCTGTCATTGCACATGAACTAGCGCATATAAAAAGACATGATTATCTGGTAAATCTCGTCTTATCTGGTCTGGAGATGATTCTATTTTACCATCCTGCTTATTGGTGGATATCCAATATGATCAAGAATGAAAGAGAGCTATGCTGTGATGATATGGCTGTTCAGATGATTAAAAGTCCCCTTGTGTACGCGGAGGCATTAGCAGAGATTCAGAGTTATGAACAATCAGCTGTCAGCCTGGCTATGAACATACAGGGTAGTAATAAGCAGTTCCTATTGGGCAGGGTGAAAAGGCTACTGACCCCCTCCTTAGAGAAAGAGTCCTCACATAGGCGTCCATGGCTCTCATTTCTCCTTGTTATTGGGATATTCCTTGGGATTTGGGGAGTAACCTCTAGTCCATTAGAAGCTGCAGATGATACATATGTGGATGTAGTGGAGGTTTGGGAGGAAGGGATGATGGAGTCCTTTGAAGAAGTTCTTTGGGAAGAAAACCTGGAAGAAATGGAAGGTAACTGGGAAGAGGAAGGTGCAGAAGAGGGACTATTTCCTCCTGAGGAATTTGAGATAACATTCCTGTCGGGAGAAGAGAATATGGAGATTCATATCCCACAGGAATGGATGGAAGCACGCCTAGGTGAGGCTGCCAACCTATTTTCTCCAGAAGTATTTATGGTAAAACTTGATACCCCTATCCTTGAAAAGGAGGAGATGCCAGTGTATCCTGAGTCTCCCGAGATGCCTGAGATGCTAGAAAATCCAGAGGCTCCTGAATTTCCGGAAGTACCAGAAATGGAGGAGGGCTTTGAGTTTAGCATAGAGGAAGATATTCACGTTAGAATGGAAGAAGTACAGGAACAAATGGAGGCACTACATCAGCAGTTTGAATCCATTCACGTAGAACTACAGTCAAAATCGGAAGAATGGGAGAATGCATTTGAGAGAGAGCTGCAAAACAAGGTGATTATCTTGGAGCGCAAGAATGAAACCCTACAGCTTTTACAGAATAAACTCCTTAACATGCGCATACAAGGTGAAACTGATAAAGCCTATTTAGAAGAACTAGAGCTAAAAGTAGAGGAAAAAAGTAGGGAGTTACTCAAAGAGTCTAAAAATTATGAGCAATTTTTAGAAAGAGGGAAAAGGCAAAATGAAAAACTGGTACTTAGGCAGGAAACCCAGCTAAAGGATTTAGAATCCACTATGAAAGAAAAGCAAAGGCAGTTGAGGCTGCTTAATGAAACCAGCTTACGTGCTATGGAGGAAAAGCTTGAGAGGCAGGAAAGGATACTAGAGGGGAAAGTAAAAGTGATGGAAGAGAGATTTAATAAGTTGGAAAGAGAGCTGAAAGAGGAGTTATTAGACATGGGGTTGATCAGGAACATGGGAGAAGATGCGTCCCTAAGGATAAGAGGAGAGGTAGTAAAGCTGAATGGAAAGCGCCTAAATGATCAGCAGGCCAGAAAGTTAAGATTGATCCTAAAAAGATACGGAATTAAGCTGGATCATAAGAAAAGTGCTTTTACTATGGGTATGGACTAATTGACATAGATAGGCAACATATTTCTCCTCGCATAGCCATATGCGGGGAGTTTCTATCTATGGGCTATGGTAAGCTGCTTACATAGAAGGAATCCGCTATACACAACCATCTTTTCTTTTGGTTGGTAGTATATGATGAGATTTTAGGAGAAAGATAGGCATAACGTAAATCTTTCCTTAACTTATTCTCGCTCTCTATATAGGTAGGGCTTATTCTGAAAAGTTGGTCTGAATGCTCGGAATAAAGAATACATATACGTTAACATCACTAATCAGAAAAATAGCGTTCAAATACATAGCTCATGGCTGTTTGTTGATGCTATTATCTACCTCTATTTCTGCCCTTCACGCCCAGGAGTTTATGCTGGCTGATAGCATGGATACTCGCTTGTATACAGCAGAAGACTCAGCATACAGTAAAATCATTATAGCGGATGTAGGAAGTTTCGCCTTAGTGAGCAGTGAGGAAGCCTTAACTTCACGTTATGAATACCAAAGGAGGTGGAAACTTTTCGGTAACACAGCTACCCCTTTTTCAGAAAAAATCTCTTATAATCCATCTATTCCATCTGAAGAGTTAGTAGAGATAAAAATTACTACCTACACGCCAGTAGCAGAGGGCCTGTATAAGGTGGAAAAAGTAAGTAAAGAGGACTTATTAGAAGTAGTAGATCCTAATGCATACACGCTGGAGCATAGAATAGAAAAACCAGTACCGGGGATGTTTGTTGATTACCAGTATGTGATCCTCTCCCCTGATGTGTATTTCCCTAGGCCATGGAAGTTTCAGCATGAAGTCCCTTGCAGATATAGTGAATACACCACTGCTGTCCCTCAGCTATTCACCTATTATAATACCCTTGAAAGTGGCTCCTTTTCCATAAAGAGGAAGGAAGAGTTTTATATGGTACCCGGTGTGAGCGCCACGAGTTACTATGATCCCCCTCTTCCTGGTCTTGAACTGGAGTTAAACGGGGAAGAAATCAAGTATAATAAGGCTATATATTCAGTTTCTGACGTTCCGGCCTGGGAAAGTGAGCCCTACATTCCTACTATGAAGGACTATATCCCTACCCTCTGCATGCAGTTGAAAGAGAACTTTACGTCCAATAGAAGGTCGCAAAGGAAATTCATTCTGGACTGGGAGAATTTCAATAATAAGTTCATGGAGTCAGATAATTTCGGGAGATACCTGGAGCCCCTGGCCTCTTTGGAAGTAGCTGCGAAGAAGCTTACGTTTAAGGCTAAAAATAATCGAGAAAGGATTCATATTCTCTATGATTTTGTAAGGAATAATATCACTTGGGATGGTTCTTACTCTATATTCCCTACCAATTTAGAGTATGCTATGGAGGTGAGAAAAGGGACAAACTCCGACATCAATTTTTTGCTGCTATCCATGCTAAAGTCTCTGAAGATAGAAGCATACCCCGTATTGATTAGTACAAGAGATAACGGAAAGATTAATCCCTTTTATCCCTTTGTAAAGCAGTTTAACCATGTCCTAATAGTCGTCAACCTCGGTTCTCAATTTATTCTGCTGGATGCCTTAGGGAAAGGAATAGAGTTTGAAATGATTCCAAGGAATAATCTCAATAAAGTTGGATTTCTCATTGATAAAGATAGGTGGGGTTGGATGGATATTAGTCCGAAGAAAGGGATAGAGCGGTATGTTTTTGGGAGAATTTTACTAGATACAGATAACACCATTGAGGGAGAATTGACAGTTCTCTATAAAGGCTACAGTGCGGCTATCCAGCGAAATTTATATTCAGATCTTAATAAGCAGCCAGAAAAATACATAAGGGAGAAGGTGTTTAATAATTTTCCTGATCTCGAACTGGAAGAATATGAGTTTCGGCATGAAGAAGTTTCTGATAAACCTTTTACTGTGAAGATAAAGTTCAAAACCAGAAATTTTCTTCGCAGTGAGAATGAGTACATGTTCCTGGAACCTCTCATGATGCGGATGATAGAAGAAAATCCTTTCAAAAATGATAAACGGAAATATCCAGTAGATTTTGCCTGCCCTATCTCTGAAAAATTTATTATCACTGTCCTGCTACCAGAAGGATATGAAACGCTACAGGTGCCTCATTCTATTTATGCGGTACTCCCTAATAACGCTGGGTCTTTTAAGTATGATAGCCAGCAGATAGACAGGCATCTACAACTAATCAGTCATATAGAAATAAATAAGACAGACTTTAACCTTACCGTGTATCCAGATATCCAGGCATTCTTCTCCTTTATAGTGGAAAAACACAATGAAGACATCATCTTGAAGCGTATCCTGGAGTAGGGACATAGGTATTTTCCAGACATAATCATGTATATTTGCGGCCTTTACTGAACCTAAAATGTGAAGCCGATATATGGAAATTCTTGATGGAAAAAAGATTTCAAAAGTTATTCAGGAAGAAATCAGGGAAGAGGTGCAGGAGATACGGAAATCAGGAAAAAGGCCTCCTCATTTAGTAGCCATTCTCATAGGGGATAATCCTGCCTCTAATACCTATGTGAAGAATAAAATGAAGTCCTGTGAGTTTGTAGGTTTTAACTCCACCAAGGTTCACTTATCAGATAATATTACAGAAGAGGAGCTTCTTCATAAGGTAAGAATATATAATGATGACCCAGGAACTGATGGTATCCTTGTACAGATGCCGCTGCCTGATCATATTACGCCACATAAAATTACACAGGCTATTCTCCCAGAAAAGGATGCGGACGGCTTTCACCCTACTAATGTAGGGCTAGTAACACTGAATTTCCCTGGTATTATTTCGGCTACACCCGCTGGTGTCTTGGAGCTAATAGACCGTTATAATATAGAAACCAAAGGGAAGCACTGTGTAGTAGTAGGTAGAAGCCGCATAGTGGGACGGCCTATGTCTATCCTCATGTCCAGAGGAGGAAAGCCTGGGGAAGCTACTGTCACCATTTGTCATAAGTATACCCCTCCTGCGGACCTTAAGCGGATATGCCCACAGGCAGATATTCTCATAGTGGCAGTTGGGAAACCTGGATTGATCACTGCGGATATGGTAAAAGAAGGTGCTGTAGTCATAGATGTAGGAATTACCAGGGTTCCTGATGAAAGCAGAAAGTCTGGCTTCCGCCTGTCGGGAGATGTAGATTTTGAACAAGTAGCCCCTAAGACCAGTTTTATTACGCCTGTACCCGGAGGAGTAGGACCTATGACTGTTTCCATGCTACTAAAAAATACTCTCCAGGCGTATAAAAGGAGAATGATTTCCTGATTATGCAAGTAGAGACCTACATAAAATTAGAAGAGGCCATCCTACTAGAAGGAGAGATGCTTCCGGTAATGGAACACTTCTACACGCTACAGGGAGAGGGAGCCTGGACGGGAACAGCCTCTTATTTTATAAGGTTAGCTGGCTGTGATGTAGGCTGCCACTGGTGTGATGTAAAGGAGTCTTGGACCGTTCAGGAAAAGCAAATTATGCCCATTCAGGCACTGGTAGAGCATGTATTAGAAACCGGTTGTAAACATGTAGTTATCACCGGAGGTGAGCCCAGCCTATATAATCTGAATTTCTTGGTGGATCAGTTGCATGTCCATGATATAGCGGTACATATAGAAACTGCTGGTACTAATCCTTTGACAGCATCCCTGGACTGGGTATGTCTCTCCCCTAAAAAGTTCAAAAGGCCTATTCCAGAAGTATACCCACTAGCAGATGAGCTGAAAGTAGTTGTCTTTAATAAGCATGATTTTAAGTGGGCAGAAGAGCATGCTGTACACTGTCCCGAGAAGACCCGCCTTTTTCTTCAGCCCGAGTGGAGTAAAATGGATAAGATGATGCCTCTTATTCTCACTTATATTTTAGAGAATCCCAGATGGAGCCTTAGCCTACAGACCCATAAATGGATTCACATTCCTTAGGCGTCTGCAACCAGACATATGAGCAACCCGAATTTGCAGACTTTCAGCCTGGAAATTACTAATCTCATTTATTATGTCTCTCCAAGATCAACTAAAAACCTATAAAGAGGGCTTTTTAGCAAAGGCACCTCAGGAAAAGATACAAGCCTTTGATGAAGGGGTGGAGGCTGTTGTACAGAGTGGAGTAGTGGATAAGGCCGTCCAGGTGGGCCAGCTAGCCCCTGACTTTAGCCTCACCAATGCAGTAGGAGAAACCATCACCCTGAGTGAGGTTCTCAAAAATGGCCCTGTAGTCCTTACGTGGTATAGAGGAGGATGGTGTCCATACTGTAACCTGACGTTAAGAAGTCTGCAAGAGGCCTTACCCGCCATACATAGAAAAGGGGCCACTCTTTTAGCATTGACCCCGGAGCTTCCTGATAAGTCTCTTTCTACCGCTGAGAAACATGCCCTTACCTTTGAAGTCTTAAGTGATGTGAATAATATAGTAGCGCGGCAGTACGGCATTATGTTCCAGCTTACTCCAGAGGTGAAGGAGTATTATGATCAAGGGTTTGGGATGCTTACATATAATGGACATGACAGACCTGAATTACCACTGGCTGCTACTTATATAATTGGACAAGAAAGCAAAGTGTCTTATGCCTTCCTGGATGCTGACTACAGAAAAAGAGCAGAACCTGCTGATATTCTTCAGGCATTGGGGTCGTAGATATCCGTAGGAAGACCTTCTTCTTTCATTAAGTATAGTCCATAGTTTCTGATGGTTTCTATGATAGGAATGGTAGTTTTCCCTTTTTCTGTCATAGAATATTCCACTTTTGAGGGTACTACAGGATATACAGTTCGTTTAATAAAGCCCTCTTTTTCCAATTCCTTTAATTCATTTGAAAGCATTTTATCTGAGATGTGAGGGATACTCTTTTTGAGTTCACTATAACGCATGACCTGATCTTGTAGCCTCCATAATATAGGCATCTTCCAGGTACCTCCAATTCTAGCCATAGCAAACTCTACTGGGTTATAATAAAGTTTATTTTCATGCAAGAAATCCGGCATACAAATGTGGGTTTCAACGTACCGCCCGAACAGTGGGCAATGTTTTTTAAGATAAATATAATTTCTATGAACCGGGTTTTTGAGCTACTTTCCTAAAGGTTAGTCCCTGTAATCTTGGTAAGTCTATTGAGTAGACAGCACCCTGGGTGCTAATTTAGTAGGGATGGAAAGATGATTTCTGAGAACATATACACATAATCCCAGAAAGGGATTCTTTCTTCTCACCACACACATAAACTACTCACAAGATGTCTTTACCCATTAAAGAAGCACAGCAGTATGTACATGTCCATGGGACTCCCAAGAGAGGAAAAATTCTCATGGTAGCCAGCAGCCCCTCAGTATCTAAAAAAACGGGTTGGCCTATTGGATTCTGGGCTTCAGAGCTAACCCATCCCTTATTCGTATTTCAGGAGGGAGGATATGAGGTAGAATTGGCTTCTACA
>JBCCLI010000106.1:0-16886 GCA_039026975.1 Bacteroidota bacterium
CATCTATGCTGCGCAGAATACAAGTGGAGGAAAAGTATATGTTCAAGATCTTCAGAAAACTGATGAAGAGCCTGAGTTAATACAAGATGATTATTTTTCAAGGTTTACTTTTATCACTAATGAGGGTAATGATCTTTACTTTCTTACCAATGTAGATGCCCCTAAGTATAGACTGGTTAAGGTTAATCTTAATAAACCTGAGAAGAAATATTGGGAAGAAGTTATCCCTGAATCAGAGAATGTACTAAGCGTAATGCCTGGAGGAGGAAAGCTATTTGCTAGTTATATGATAGATGCTAAGACCTCTATCCAGCAGTTTGATATGAAAGGTAATTTTGAAAGGGAGTTGGAATTGCCGGGAATAGGAACGGCTAATGTTATTTATGCCAAAAAAGATGAAAAGGAGATTTACTACCGCTTCTCTTCCTTTACTTACCCTTCTACCTTTTTCAAATATAATATAGGCTCTGGAGAATCTACAGAATACATCAGACCGGAAGTAAACTTCTCCCCTTTTGATTATGAAACCAAGCAGGTCTTTTACACTAGTAAAGATGGTACAAAGGTCCCTATGTTCATTGTCCATAAAAAAGGGATAGAACTGAATGGGAAAAATCCTACCTATCTATACGCTTACGGCGGATTTAACATCAGCCTGACCCCCAGGTTCAATCCTATGATGATAGCTTGGTTAGAGAATGGAGGAATCTTCGCTCAACCTAATTTGAGAGGAGGGGGAGAGTATGGAGAGGAGTGGCATCTGGCAGGGACCAAAATGAATAAGCAGAACGTATTCGATGATTTTATCGCTGCGGGAGAATTTTTAATTGAAGAAAATCTCACTTCCAGCGATTACCTAGCCATAGCGGGAGGCTCAAATGGAGGCCTGTTGGTAGGGGCAGTGATGACACAGAGGCCTGACCTGGCTAAAGTAGCCCTACCAGCAGTAGGCGTAATGGATATGCTCAAGTATCATACCTTCACTTCAGGAGCAGGTTGGGCAGCGGACTATGGAACAGCAGAGGAGTCTAAGGAGATGTTTGACTATTTACGTGGCTATTCTCCATACCACAATATGGTGGAAGGTACAGCATACCCTGCTACCCTGGTTACTACCTCAGACCATGATGACAGAGTGGTGCCCGCTCACTCCTTTAAGTTCCTGGCCAGACTTCAAGAGACACATGCAGGGCAAGATCCCGTGCTGATCCGTATTCAAACTAATGCTGGACACGGCTCAGTCTCCATGAGTCAGCGCATTGACAGGTTTACTGATCTCCTGGCCTTTAGCTGGCATAATATGGGGTACACCCCCCTATTTGATGAAGAACTTATCGAGGTTCCGTATAAGTGATCGTTCAACACCAGGCTAGCTGCACTTCGATCTGAAAGTGTACCTAGCCTGGTGATACTTGGATATTCAGGTAGTATCTACTGTATTTGCCTCTACCTTCTCTCTTGAAGGCACCCATTTCCACCAACTCTTTTAGGTCCCTGGTGGCGGTCGCTGAAGAAGAAGAGGTTATTCGTTGATAGTTACCAGCGCTTAACCCTCCCTCAAATCCATTTATTCCTTCTTTAAAGATTCTTTTTACGACCTTTCTCTGACGGTCATTCAGTATATCATCAAATCTGTAAAAGAATTTATTTTGCTCAATCAGAAAGTCTATTAAGCTTAGTGTATAGGTTTGAGACTCCAGAATAACTTCTATGAAGAATTCCAGCCATGATTGGATATCTAAATCCACGCTATTTTTATGGAGTAAATTGTAGTATTCTTTCCTTCTTTTCTCTACCAAATGTGCCAGTGCAAGAAGGGTAGGCTCCCCGATTGCCTGCGCAAGTGCTTTCTCAGATATAGCCCTCCCTATTCTCCCATTTCCATCCTCAAAAGGATGTATACTTTCGAAGTAAATGTGCGCTATTGATGCCCTAAGAAGCCCGTCTAATTCCTTTGGCATGCCTGGAGCTGTTTGGTTAAACCAATCTATGAACTGATCCATTTCATCCGGAACTCTTTCAGAAGGAGGAGCTTCAAAGTAGACAACAGGAGAATTCATTACATTGGATACAATTTGCATAGGCTCTTTATGCGTCCTATATCCTCCAATATTACTTACATCCCTTCTTCCATTCATCAGCATACTATGCAAGGAAAAAAGTTGTTCATGAGAAAGGGCTTCCTGAGAAGTCTTAAAGAGGCTAACCATCATTTCAGAAATTCCGTATTCTGCTGGTCTCCCTTTCACCATATCACTACTTAGGCCAAATTGCCTCCTTATGGATGATTGGAGAGAATTGCGGTCGAGTATTTCTCCTTCAATTTCTGAGCTCTTATAAGCCTCATTACTTATAAGGACAACTTTTAACTCATCCCTTTCATCGGCTACCAAATGCCTTAAACTTCCTCTTAACACCCCTATCCTCTCAAAGAATTTAGCTTCGTATGAGGGTAAGTCTGCTAAAGAATATTCAAAATTCGGCCAGTTTTTATGTTGCCAATTCCACCTCATCTGTATAGACACGATTCTAGTTAAATTTGTAACATGATTTCTACAATGATCGATAGAACTCATTCTTATAGATCATAAATTGACATTTTTTGATCGATAAAACAACTTTATATCGATCATATATAGCTAAAAAATGAGCGATAGAAATGTATTCTATCGCCCAACTAAGTATATACTAACCTTTAAGAGGGTAAAAACTATAGCTTCACCACCTTCTCATTCACTAACAAATTCTCTTCATCATCCATGACTCGCAAGACATAGACGCCACTTACAAAGGTGCTCATGTCTACAATCAGCATACTTCCCTGCCCAATTTTATTAGTTAGGAGTGCACCAGTAAGATCAAATACTTGTAGAGAATAAGTCCCTGAACCCACTTCTACAAAAAGAAAGTCCTGAGTAGGATTGGGATAGAAACGGACAGAGGCCGTGAACTCTTCCTCTATTGAAGTAGTGATTCCGGTAAGTTCAAGATTTCCATTTTCATCAAAGGGGTCTGCCCATTTCTCATTTGTGTACATATCTGAGCCTGTAAGAGTTTTTAGGAAAGCTACCAGATCTTCTTTCTCTGTATCTGTCAGGTTGAGCACTTGAAAGTTTCCTCCGGGTCGTAGGCGTGGATCTATCGGAGCTCCTGGCCGGAATTGAGGGCTTTGGGCAATATTATTATAATGATCCAGCACTTCTTCCAAGCTCCCAAAGGCAGCTGTATGCATAAGATTCCCGTTCAGGACGCCATCAGGATTAACCATATCTCTTAAGCTGGGGGAACGGGTAATCCCTGCATCCAGTTCATTACTCCCAGCTGAGACCAGTACACCATTACTGCCAGAATTAGGATCTATGTCAAACTCTGGTGCCCTATGACAACCTCCACAGCCTGCACCTCCGCTTATTCTGACTCCATTAGGATCCCGCTGAGGGGGCGTCATAAATAGGTTTTTACCCCTGTTTTCAGATACGGTAAAATTGGAGAAGTTCCCTCCGCCATTAGGTGCCATGGCTCTACCGATGTCATACTTAGCATCAAAAGACTGTATACTTCTCACAAACTGCGCAATGGCCTGCTGCATTCTGGCTTCTGTAATGGCTGGATCTCCAAATGCCAAGGTAAATAGCTCTGGGTAGTAAGAGATTCCCTCCATTCTTTCTATCAAATCAATAAAGCTAGGATTTCCTTCCATTCCACTAAATCCCATTTCTGCGTGATCTTGTATAGGCTGAGTGGTTTGGACTTCCAGGTTTTGGGCACGCTCATCCCAGAAGAATCTCCTTTCTTCAGCAAAGCGGGCATTTACTAGCCGCATGGAGTGCCTACCTGTCAGGCCATTCGCCCCTATACTCACTAAGTTAGTATCCCCAAAGGCGAACTGCTGCTGATGGCAGCTAGCGCAGGAAGTAGAGACATCTACGGAAAGATTCTTATCATAAAACAGGACTCTTCCTAGCGTAGCCCCTGCATCAGTGATGTCATTATTCCCTGTATTATCCTGGTTGATATAAGCGGGAATTTCTTGGTCTTGGTAGTTAAGGAGATTGGTTATATCTATTCCAGCAGAAAGAAGAAAGGTACCTAACAATAGCAGCGTGGGGAGCTGAATCATTCTTGAAACATTCATAAGTAAAAGGTGTAAGCGTGTCTTACTATTTTAAGTGAGGAAAGAAGGATTTGTACTCACCTCTATCTTACTTTTTCTCACAGGAACTTTAGCGTAGAAGTATGAGCACCTATACTGGAGAATTATTTTTCTCTCATTGAAGAAAAAGTAGTGAGCTTGAACAGGCTATTCCTCCTCCTTTTAGCATCTTCATCCTCCGAAGTTGTGCGAACAAAAGGTTATAATTCAAATTAAGATGATTCTATTCTCATTAGATATTTTTTGGCTGGCAGGTATGCTGGGAACCATTGCCTTTGCTATTTCTGGCTACTTACTAGCAGTGAGAAAGGAGCTGGACTGGATAGGTATTTTTATCATTTCCATGCTCACAGCTAATGGAGGAGGAATGGTCAGAGATGTATTAGTAGGAAAAACGCCTACCCTTCTTACAGACATAACACCCTTCCTGGTAGTACTGGGCGTAGTGGTTCTGTCCCTACTTACACGCATTCATAGATTTGCGACCCTGGAAGGAAGGCTTTTCTTTGTGGTTAGTGATTCTGTGGGGTTAGTAGCTTTCTCTATTACAGGTGCGCAGATAGGTCTGGAAAATGATCTAAACTTATTTGGGGTCATTCTCTTAGCCCTACTGACTGCCACTGGGGGAGGAATCATTCGGGATATTCTCCTAAATGCAGTCCCTACCCTCTTAAGCAGCGGCTTTTACGGTAGTGTGGCTATCCTGGTAGGGATAAGTATGTATTTCATAGAAGCTTCTGGCATTCCCTCTTCTCCTACTATCCCCCTCATTTTTTGCTTGGCCCTTTTACTCAGGATGGCTGCCCACTTCAGAAAGTGGCACTTACCTAAAGCTCATCACTGAAAGCTCTATTAGGAAAATGGTAAGAAAAGATACTTGTAATAATGCGGGCAGGTTTTCGACTAATAGCTTGACTTCTTGGGGATGATTGATATCATTTCAATCTTCCTACTAGGAAACTACCCCATCAAAGTTAGCCATTATGAATACCAGATTTCTGTTTTGTATTCTCCTGATTGGATTAGGAGGAGGTACCTATTCACATGTATACAGTCAGTCAGCTGGTTGGAAGCTGGTGCTTGAGAATGATAGCCAGGGGGAAGCTACTGTTGGCTCAGTGGACAGTCTCATTAGTGCTATTCGATCAGGGGCTGAAGTAAGGATTGCATGGTCTGGGGGCAGACCTAGTGATAGCCTCATGCGGGTAGAACATCTAACAGATGCTAAATTTCTGACCATCATGAGCGGAAAAACGGTGCAGGCACAAATAGATCCTATCATAGGCCAAACGCCTGACTTTGAGGCTCAACAAATTACGTTCAAGGAAAACCTGTCTTGGTGCCTACTTGCCTCCACCAACGGAAAAGCAGATCATATAATGAGAAATGAGGTTACTGGAGAAATTATCAGCCATAGAATCAGACAAAGAAGCTTCAAATGGTATGTAAGAAAATGAGGGTATGATCCACTCATAGAGGGAAAACCTTACCTCCCTTTATGAAAAAAATAAAACGAGGGCTCATCATTACCCTGCTAGGAGCGACGCTACTGCTGGGAGGTACCATCCTTCTTATCCTAAGTCCCTCCTGCTTTTATCAACATGCTACTCCTTACAAACAGCTAGTCATTCTCCATAATCAAGCATTAGCTCCTGAGCTATTCTCCATCATAGATACTAGTTTAGCCGTCCTGGCGCAGTCAGAACTACACGATCCTTCCCTCTCCTTTTACTGGTGTTTAGCAGATGGAGGTGTCTATGCTGACCTCATAGAGACGCTCCTGGGACCAGATACCTTCCGGGCATTCAGCCGTATCATAGTTTCCCAGGGTGCCTTCGAATCCTCTGTAGACTTATTCCGCAAGTTTGACCAGTCTTTATCCACTCGGCAGTTTTTGACACATGCCCTGGTTCACAACTTACAGTTTGCTCATCATGGCTTTTGGGATGCCAACCCTTTAGGAGGACATCCTGAGTGGAAGTGGGAGGGCTATGCAGAATATATCTCCTTAGTCCAAAAGCCTGACCTAACAACGCTATTCGCCATTTCAGCCGATGAGAAAGAAACTTACCACTGGATTTCTCTGGAGAATGGCCAAAAAACCATTTATAAGCACATCCCTTTCTTGGCTGCTACTCAGTTTTGCTTGGAGGAGAAACACATGAAGTATGAAGATTTTATGCGGGATACGGTCTCTTTAGAAGGGGTACTAGCGGAAATTTCTTCATTTCAGCCTTAGTTTTTTTATTCTCCCTGTAAGAATGTGAAATTCTCTGCATCTAAAGGATACATGCAGAAGGATATCCAACATATCATTCAGTCATATCAGGGCAAGATTCTGAAAACCTGCTTGGGATTTACCGGTGATCCTGAGGAAGCCAAAGATCTAGCCCAGGAAGTCCTCATTAATATCTGGTTAGGAAGGGACAGCTTCCAACAGAAATCCAGTGTTTCTACCTGGATTTACAGGATTACAGTTAACACCTGCCTGATGTACAAACGGAAAAAGAAACAGGAATTTCACTCCCTCTCTGAGGTAGCTGAACAACTGGTACTGCCTGAGTCTGATCATGAGGAGACGCGACTGAATATCCAACTGCTTACTTCCTTCATTGCTGAGTTAGCGGAAAAAGACCGAATCATCATGATTCTCTACCTGGAAAACCTCACCTATGAGGAAATACATGAAGTAACAGGTCTAACCATTAACCACATAGGAGTGAAGATTAACCGAATTAAAAAACAGTTATCCAAAAAATTTAAAACATATGGACAATCTTAAAGAAATCTGGAAACAGCTCCAGGACACGCAGGACCAGCTAGCTCTACATCTGGATGTAGACGAGGCGGAAACCATCTTCCAACAATTAGAAAAAGAGGAACGCTTAAGGAAGAAATTCGCTCCCTGGCTACCTTTTTACCTGCTAGGGATCATGGGGGCACTGGCCTGGGTGGTGTATCAGACTTCTGCAGCGGAAGGTACATCCTTTGGGGCTGTAAAAATCATAGGTCTTTTTATGATCGGTACGGGAGGAATCTGTATTACCTATTTAACATACCTAGCCAAAATGCCTGTAGGGAGAGATCTCTTTGATCAGCGATCAAACAGCTTTGTCCAGTCCGTGAAGGAGGTACTCACTAAAAGAAGAAAGCTATTATTAATCAGTATGAGTGCATTTATGTTTTGCTTAATCGTGGGACTGCATCTACTAATCTTTGGAGTGGATGAACTGTCTGAAAAAGGGGGCTATCTTGGATGGTTTTATGGGGGGATGCTGGCCTTAACAGCTGCTGCTATTCCCCTATCTCTCTCCGCTTTTGATAAGCATTATGAAGAGATTCACTTGAGAATAGAACGGTTTTTATCTTCTTCTTAGACAACAAAGAATTTAGATTTTCAGCCACGAATACACGTACGAACACAAATAAGAGCCTTTATATTGGAAGTTATTAGTGGGAATTAGTGGATTCGTGGCAGCCTTTTTTCTAAAGAACTAAGGCAGAAATATCCTCAGCTTAGACCTACAAGCCACCTTTACGCTAAAACGGACTCTTTACAAAAACCTACAGATATATCCTTCATGCGGTCTTTAGTTCTAGTTTTCAGCTTCCTCATTTGTCAACTTAGTCTTCACTCCCAAAGATCTTCAG
Source organism: Bacteroidota bacterium (assembly GCA_039026975.1). GTDB lineage: Bacteria > Bacteroidota > Bacteroidia > J057 > J057 > JBCBKZ01. The sequence continues at coordinate 7,805 of JBCCLI010000106.1, forward strand.
TTCCTAATATACCAGCAGCTGATGAAGTATCTTCAGCCCTTACCACTGAGGGAAGAGAAAAGATGCTATCTATGATAGAGTCATGGGAACCGGCAGATTTCCGTGGTGTAGTCATCATCAAAGATGGGAAGCTGGAGGTAGAAGAATATTATAACACCTTTTGGCGGGAAACAGTGCATGATATTCGCTCAGCAGGTAAGAGCATTACAGGTATCTTGTTAGGCATAGCCATTGACCAAGGGTTAGTGAAAGATGTGGAGGCCTGTGTATATGATTTTTTCCCGGAAGAAACATTCAACTATACGATTACTGAGTCGCATAAGGCTATTAAGATAAAACACATACTGACCATGTCTGCCGGTCTAGATACTTATTCAGATGATCCCCAGTCTTATGGAGGAGAAGGGAATTGGTATGGGAAAGATGACTGGCTATCCTACACCCTGAAAACGCCCGTCAAGCTGGAACCTGGTAAAGAATGGGTGTACACAGATGTTTGTGCCCAGTTAGCTGGGGGCATAGTGGAAGAAACAAGTGGGATGTCCCTTGAAGCATTTGCTGACAAATATCTCTTTGGCCCGCTAGGATTTAGTGAATACTACTGGTTCAATGATAGAACAGGCAGAACGGCAGCTGCCGGGAATCTGTACATCACCACTCTTGACTTTGCTAAGCTAGGCTTACTGGTAGCGAATAAGGGTAAGTGGGGAGATCAGCGAATTGTCAGTGAGCAATGGATAGAGCAGATGACTACCTCTTATCTAACTATTGGAGAAGGCCCCTACCCCACTGGGTATGGATACTTTTGGTATAGAGAAGATATAATTCTTGAAGATAAAGCCACCCCCTATTTCTATGCTTCAGGAAATGGGGGAAATAAGATTTATGTAGTCCCAGACCTTTCTCTCGTAGTGGCTGTTACCTCCAGTGCCTATGGCCGAGGATATGGTCACCGCAGGGCAAATGATATTTTACTCGCTACCCTACGCGCATTGAAGAAATAATCAATTCTCCATTCTGTCTGCTAACAGACCTCTTCTTGTTTAGTACATAGCTACTTTTAGTATAGGTTGGAGTGAGGACCTACCTTCCCACCATTCAAATGGTGGGCTCAAAAATCAAAAAATGGATCGGCTGCTTAAGCTGCCGCACACTTCAAAGGGCGAATAAATCCACCCCTACATTAGGTCGTTTATTTTCTCAAAGTCAATAGGTGGCTGCTGCAAAAACCAGTATTCAAATACACAAAAAAGTAGCTTATGAATTTATCCCTTCATCTTTTTGTCTCTCTCTTGATGTGGTTTCAAGGAGAACCTACACCCACATCTTCTATAGCTGTGGAGTCATCAGGCATAGCTGTAGTAGAGTTATTCACCTCTCAAGGCTGTTCCAGCTGTCCTCCCGCAGATGCCTATTTGAGCCAACTAGTGAAGGAAGCCCAATCAGATGGAAAAGAGATTTATCCGCTCTCCTTTCATGTAGATTATTGGAACTACCTGGGGTGGAAAGATCCTTACAGCAAGGAAAGGTATTCTGAAAGACAGTATGCTTACGCTGGGGCTTTAGGAGAAAGGGTCTATACCCCTCAAATGATCATAAATGGAAAAGATGTTTTTGTGGGATCAGACAAAAGAAAAGGAAATGCACTTATCCCCTTAGCGCTGGGAACGCCTGCTACGCACAGCATACACCTAGAGATCCTATCCAGTCAAAAAGGAACGGTAGATGTTCAGTTTAGTATTAAAGGAGACTTAGATGATACAGTATTGAATTTGGCCCTGGTACAAGATGGACTTTCTGACCAAATCAGCAGAGGGGAAAATAGAGGGAGACAGCTTACCCATGAACATGTAGTACGCGCTTTCCGATCTCTCTCTGTGTCAGCAGCTAAGGGAACTGAGACAGTAAGTATCCCCAAAGGCGCATCTGATCTTAGCATAGTAGCTTATGTACAGCACAAAAATTCCTGGAAAATTAGTGGTGCTACAGCTATTTCCTTGTCCGAAACCGTAAACTAATATTTCAATAGACTATTTACTGTTAGCACTAGCAGGCTGTCTCCAGCTTAGAGTTAGCCTGTTTTAGTTTCACTATCATTCTAGTCAAAAACCCTCTCAGCTTGTTCCTACTAGCCTACCAATTGCTGTAAATATTGGGTAGGGTCAGCCCATTTAGCAGCATTTTCCCTCCTACACTAGTTTAAAAAAAGATATGTTCCCATTAACCGGAATAAATCACTAAGCGAGATTCTTCACTTTCTTGAATTAGTTCAAGGGGAAAGATATAGTCAAAAGCTAGCTTATTAGGGGATATAAAAAGCTACTTCAACTAAGGCGAAAGTCGCTTTTCCATCTCATTGACTAACATATCAACTAGCACAGCCGGAGCTAAAATTATTGTTAGCCTATTAGCAGTGGGACCATTTAGAAACTTACTATTTCTAGTCTATTCCCAGGTCGAATTAAAGGAAAAGCCTTAGTCCAAAACAACGACATCCAGTATGCAAGGAATGAACCAAGTAAATACAGTACCTAAGAACTTTACTACAGAAATAATTGCTGTAGATGATAAGGGTCGTGAACGTGCACTGAAGATTATTGAACTTTATGAGCTTCTCAGTACAGATCCAAAAATTGAAAGTATCAAGAAATATGTAGGTGACGACTATGTCCAGCATAGCCCTATGCTACCAGATGGACCTGAGGGTCTTGCTACGTTTTTCCATAGCTTAGTTTCTCAGTATCCTGTAGCTATAGATGTGCACCGTGTCATGGTCATTGGCGACTGGGCGATGGCTCATGTCAATTTCCGCAATCTTAATACAGAAGACCCCAATGATCTTGGTAATGCAGGTGTAGATATTTATACCTTTGGTCCTGATGGAAAGCTTTCTGAGCACTGGGATGCTGTCCAGGGCGTTCCAGCCCAATCTGTGAACCCAAATGGTATGTTTCTTAGAATTAAGGGCAACTAGCTTTTTGACTATGAACACCTAAAAAATTCAATTATAAAAGTCCTATTAATAATCATGGCACTTTCTGTCACCTCTTCATTGTCTAAAACGAAGCTGTAAGGCCTGTTCATAATTCCCTCAAGGCAAATAAAAATATGCCTTACAGTGATAGGCATAAAATAGACATCAGTAACCTTAGAGACTGGTATGATGGCCTACTGTTAGCTGATCTTATGATACATGCAGATGGCGTGTTTGATAAGGAGACTAAGTGGAAGCTAACCTTATACCAGATGATTATGGCCAAGAGTAATCATCATATAGCTCCTACTGCCTACCAATTCCACCTAATGGGTGTACCTACAGATGAGATTCTGGCTGTTTGGTCTCCAGACTATGTCAGATTAATTGATGACCCACGCAGAAGAGCTACTTTTGCATACATAGCTGTGGCAGGAAATCTCCTAACCAGGATAACGGCAGATATACATACTGCTCTATGTATACACTTCATTGATAGGCATGTGGTAACGCGGATTGGAGTAACAACAGTCAATGTAGCTAATGCTGTTCATGACCAGCCCCCTTAGCAGCATTTCCCCTCCTTCACAAGTTTAAAAAGAGATATTTTCTCATTAACCGGAATAAATTACTAAGCGAGATTCTTCACTTTATTGAATTAGTTCAAGGGGAAAGATATAGTCAAAAGCTAATTTGTTTCGGGATAGAAAAAGCTTCTTCATCTAAATGTATAAGTCGCTTTTCTACCTCATTGACTAACATACCAACCAGCACAGCCATGACTAAACTTACTGTTAGCTTATTAGCAGTGGGACTATTTGGAAGCTTACTATTTCCAATTTATTCTCACGCCCAATCAAAAGAGAAGCCAGAAATTATACGGCCAACCTCTTCTACAGCCCAGGAAATGAACAACTTGAATACTGTCCCCAAAGGCTTCAAGACCGAGTTCATTGTAACAGATGAGGAGGGACGTAGAAAGTGTGAATTCCTCATGGAGTTATATAAGATAATCGAAACTGACCCTACAGTTGAAAAAATGTTGCCGTATGTAAGTGAGGATTATATTCAGCATAACCCCATGCTTGGTAATGGGCCAGAAGCATTAGCCATGTTCTTCGGAGTCGCAGCTAGTGAATATCCTGTAAAAATTGAGGTACACAGAATTATAGTAGTAGACAAGTGGGCATGGGTCCACCTTAATTTCCGCAATATGGATACAGAAGACCCAAATGACTTAGGAAGTACTGGGGTTGACATCTTTACCTTTGGGCCAGACGGAAAGCTTACTGAGCATTGGGATGCTGTCCAAAACATACCAGCATTTTCCGCCAATACTAATGGGATGCTACTCCAGATCCGAGAAGACTAAGCCCACATTCCATATACACACAGGCTAATAGAACTAGGTTCACGTATGAGTTATCCCTGATGAGGCCGCTTCACGCCTACATAAGGTTCTATACATTCATTATTATCCAATACTGAAATAGTCTTTACTCTTTTACAGCTACACAAAACGTTTCAAGACCCCTTTTAATTCAACACAAAATGAGAGCAATAATATGTTTGTTCATATCCGCTTTGTCCGTTGGGCAACTACTGATGGGACAAGGCCAAGCTACAGATCCGCCGGTAGTAGATCAGAAAATGAAATATTATGACCGGAATAAGATTGATATCAGCAACCTAAGATACTTCTATGAAGGCTTGTTAAATGCCGATGCTATGATTCATGCGGATGGCATGTTTGATGCAGAAACTAAGTGGAAATTGACTCTGTATCAAATGATCCTAGCAGAGAGCATTCACCATCAGGCCCGTAGTGCCTACCAGCTTTCTTTAATGGGCGTGCCTTTACAAGATATCCAGGCCGTATGGTCGCCTAATTACGTACAGGATATTAAAAATCCACGTATTCGGGCAGCATTCGAATACCTAAATGTGGCTGCTAATCTACCCACTAAGGTGACTGCAGATACGCATGCAGCTCTCCGTATGCACTACACAGACCGGCAAATTGCTGAGCTTACAGACCTTACATCCATCAACGCATCAAATGCAGTCCATGATCATGTATTACCTATTGTAACTGATAAGGAAACGGTTAACTGGGCTACTAAAAACCTAGGATCCGTAGGGTGGAAAGTGGGTTTACATGCAGGTACGCCTGAGGAGCAGCACAAAAATCCTTTTGTAGGAGAAACACTAGAGAAAGTATATGAAGAAATTAATTCCCAATGGGAAAGAGGCGATTTAGGTGCCAAAGACCCTGAATTTGAAACAGACTGGGTCAATCTATTAACTGGATACGATGTATCCCCTATTACCTTTGACAGAGATGGGGATGGTGTGGAAGATCCTTTTGATACATATCCGGATGATTATAACCTCTGGGAAAAGCCTGGACAATCAAATGAAAATCTACCTGAAGCTTCTATCCCAAAGTTTGATGTAGCTGCCTACGATTATGCCTTCTTTCAACCTGCTACTGTACCTGAAGCAAAGTACCCCTTTAGCGATCGGCACTTATTAGATGTAGAGTGGACTAGGCAGTCTTCCTTAGGTACTCTAATGATGGATTCTTACCTCCTAATTAAAGATAGAGCCACCACGCTAAAGATGAGATGGGAATTATTCTTTATCTATCAGATGGGAAGCGGATGCGTACATTGTCAGGTACATGGAGCCTTTGGCGTATTTCAGGAGTTCGAGAAGGACTACATCAATGATGACATTCCAGCGGATGAATTACCTGGGATTATCAAATACATCCAGTCCTTGATGGACTTTGAAAGGTCAGAGCTGTTTTCTGATGCGGAGAAAGCAGCCTTCCGCTTAGCTAGAGATGCGGGCCCTATGCCTTCTCGTACTACTGCTGCCCATATAGAAGAACTTCGCCGCCATTACACGAATCGTGAAATACAAGAGATCATGGCTACCCTGGTCTTAACAGGTTGGCTGGCAACAACTATGCAGTCGCAAGCTACTGTTACAGATCGTAAAAGTATGGCATGGGCATTGAGAAATCTCGGCCCAAAGGGTTGGAATCCAGGCGTACACACGGGTTGGCCCAATGAACAGCGGCCTTACCATATGAGTGAGTTATTTGCGGCTGTATATGGAAAGATTTCAACGGGGGAGGTACCTGATGCTGCCGCTGAATGGTTAGGAGTAGATGTTCCACTAGCGGTGGATACAGATAAAGATGGGGTAGAAGATGCTTTTGATGGATTCCCAAATGACCCTACACGCTGGGAAGATACGGATCGGGATGGCATTGAAGATTCTCGAGATGAAGACATAGACGGAGATGGTATTCCTAATGCTAAAGAGGTAGCCATGGGGATCTTCCCTTATAAAGCGGATTCAGATGGAGACGGCGTAGATGATCCATCAGAAATAAAAGCTGGAACTGATCCCGTTGATCCACATGACTATTAACCAAGTGAGCTTTATTCATGACGTCAGCACTCATAGGAGTGCTTTGGCGTCCTGAATAAGCCAGGTACTATTCCCATTGTCTACTATTAACTAACACACAATCCATGAAACAGCATAATGGCAATGAAAATGGCCTTCCAGGATCAGCCAGCGGGCCTGCTATTAGGGTAGGTAAAGAGCTCAGTGGCCTGCTGAGTTTCTTTCTTCTTATCCTACTCTTTACCCTGGTGATCATTCCCAGTGTTGAGGCCCAGACGGATGATCCGGAATATTCTGATAGTACACGAGCCCCACGCCAACCCCTCGGCCGTTTTCCTGATGATGCCATAGTAACAAGAGGAAGCTTTGAGCGCTCCATCAGCATCAAAGGGACACCGGGAGCCTTTAGGGTGGGGGGAAATGTGATTATCAATGCGGCCTTCGACTTTGATAACCTGGGATTCCAACAAATCAGTACCCAGCCTACTATTCCCTTAAATGGTACCCCTGAGGATGGGGAAAACCAATTTGCTATACATCCCCGCTCTTCCAGGGTGAATTTTGATTACCGCTCCCCCACTGAACTAGGTGAATTAAGGGTATTTGTGGAGTTTGGACTGTTTGGCGTAGGAGGAGGAGAGCTCATTAATGAATACACGGTTCATGTACGCCATGCAGCGGCTGAACTAGGCAAGTTCAAATTTGGTCAATTTTGGTCTGGCTTTATGGATGTATTCTCACAGCCTGAAACGGCAGATCCTGGAGGTCCCTTAGCGCTTCCCAGTAAGAGAAACCCCGCCATTTACTATGTTAGCGGCGAGCAAACGACCACCTCTTATGGGATAGGCATAGAGAACCCTACAGCAGATATGAGTGGGAGAACTGATCTTCAACGGTCTGAGTCTCTTCCCAGCCTGGTAGGATTTGTCAAGCTAGAACGCAATTGGGGATATGTACGCCTTGCCGGCATGACGATACAGCAAAGATCTACTACAGAGGACCTGGTAAGCGGAGGGGTACATCTTTCAGGCAGGCTGAATATGCCATTTACTGGGGAGCGAGATAATTTTGCTTTTGGAGCTCAGGCTGGGGAAGGCTTTGTCCACTACTATTCCTCCTTCATTGCTGACCTTGACGGCATTATCAGAGATGATGGGAGTATAGAAGCTACCAGAGTTCTAGGTGCCTTTGGAGCTTACCAACACTGGTGGTCAGATAGACTACGCTCTAATGTGAATGCTAGCTTCTTTGACTTAGATTTACCCTCAGAGATGAATCCATTTGCCTATGCTAGCGGCTACCGCTTTGGGGGAAATCTCGTCTGGACGCCCATACTGGATGCTACTTTCGGGATAGAGTTGAATTATGATGCATTTGAGACCTTTAACGGTTCTGAAGGAGATGGACTGAGGCTGGAGTTTGTATCTCGCTTTGACTTTTGACACGCTACCAGAAGAACCCCTACTTGGAGGGTACTCTTCAAATGTATCTGACTAGCCATAGGCTATGATCTTCCTTCACTTAGTGTAGATCCTCAACTCCATGGTTGAAGGTCCCAGGTAAGCATTTGCTAATGTATAAAGGGATGCTAGTAGAAGTCATCATAAAAATAAGGATAATTCTCCCTGCAGGTACGTCCTCCATGCTCCTAAACTAAAAATAATCATTTATTCATCAAATAGCAGAAAAATGTCACTACTTAACTGGATAGCTATCGTTTCATGGCTGCTGCTACCCATTGAATATATAATGGCTCAATCCCAAGATTCTCACGAACACTTCCCTCAACAGAATGAGGGATATTTTGAGGTGATAGGTTCCATTATTAATTCTCACTCATTGGAGGAGAATGAGGGAACTATAGGCAATGAGCTACACATAACCTATTGGGTTAACCGTCAATTAGGTGTTGGCGTATCTCTTACTACTAAGTTACATGAGGAAGATTTATGGTATGATACCGCCGTTATAGGGAGTTGGAGTCCAGTGAAATGGGTGACCACTAACTTAGGGCCTAATTTCTCATGGGAAGCTAAAGGTAGAGACTTTGCAGTCTCAGCCTATTTTGAGGTAGAAATCAATATTTTCATCATAGATCAAATACACATAGGCCCAGTCCTGGGCACTTTAGCAGGAGAAGAAAGTGAGCTGACACATGGCTTTCACTTGGGGTTTGAATTTTAGGGATATGGAAACTGAAATCAGCCGTACTTTATGTACCAAGGTACGTGACCAATTTGAATGACCTCATTTTGGGATAAAACCTACATCTTACCAGTCAATGATCTTCTCAGAATGCTTACCCAAAGGTGAAAAATAGAGTGTGCTGGTCCTCAGGCTACCGTCTTTAAGGGATAGCAGCCTGACGGCTATTCCACTAGATGCTTATCCTTTCAAATAAATCTCTTCTATACAATAAGTATTTGGTTATCAGTGAGTATCATCGAAACTGGCGATATAATTAGCAATTCCCGGTTTAGCAAATGGTTTAATATAGTATTCATAATCAAATAGTTACCTCTAAAAATCTCAGCTTGAATGAGGAGGAATTATGACGTATATAGGCGGGCAGGCCGTTCCTCCACGGGTTGTGGGAGGCTTGTAGGGATGCATTGGAGGGACAATGCATTGTTGGATACTTTTTTTGCTTTGGAAAAAAGTATCTCAGGCTGAAGGCGACGTAAC
>JBCCLI010000107.1:0-16833 GCA_039026975.1 Bacteroidota bacterium
AGACAGCCCTGGTAACAGGCGGTACACACGGGCTGGGAATGGCCATGGCCATGGGATTAGCTGAAGCTGGCGTACAGCTGGTAATCAACGGACACACACCAGCCAAAATGGAGAAGGCACTCACCCATTACAAAAGCCTGGACGTGAGTGCCAAAGGCTACCTATTTGATGTTACAGATGAGCAAGCTGCGAGTGATTCTCTCAAGAAAATGGAAGAGGAGGTAGGCCCTATTGATATACTCGTTAACAATGCTGGGATCATTAAACGTACCCCTTTGGCAGATATGGAAACAGCTGACTTTAAGGCTGTGCTGGAAGTAGACCTGGTGGCCCCTTTCATTATGGCTAAGCATGTCATTAAGGGCATGATCAGCAGAGGAGGCGGAAAGATCATCAATATCTGCTCCATGATGAGTGAGCTGGGAAGGGATACCGTAGGGGCGTATGCGGCAGCTAAAGGCGGCCTGAAAATGCTCACCCAAAACATGGCTACTGAGTGGGCCAGGCATAATATACAGGTGAATGGCATAGGTCCTGGCTACTTTGCTACTGAGCAAACCGCTCCCATTAGAAAAGACGGCCATCCCTTACATGAATTCATCATAGGTCGTACGCCTGCAGGCAAGTGGGGAGAACCTCATCAGCTTAAGGGTGCTGCCATTTTTCTGGCTTCAGAGGCGTCCGATTTTGTAAATGGACACATCCTCTATGTGGATGGCGGAATTCTGGCTACCATAGGGAAGCCTAAAGAATAAGCCCATTTCTGAATCGCTAATTTCCGGTATGAATCCCGATTTCAGGAACCTGAATTGCCCTGATTTTCTTCACAATAGCTCGCTATTCTACAGACAAGAAGCTGATTAGAACCCTTTATTCGGAATTTCTCACATAAAATTCCCTACTTTAAACACGATCTAAAAAGCGAAGAAGGTCCTAAGGAGACCTCCTAATCGCTCGAATTCCCAACTTTCCTTGCTGTAATCAGCAGGTTCTAATTCCTAGCTTTTATACTTTACCCTCAGCAGCCAAGCTGAAACCATTATTTCTTTATCAGAGTAACAAATTCTTCTTCTGTGGATACAGCTGCCGGTCCTCTCCCCCAGGCAGCCATGAATTCATAGCAGCTCCCTTCAACTGAGGTAGGCAATAAGAAGGCATGGCTATCAGGAACAGGCAGGCTCGTTAGTTCTTCTTCTCCCAGAATGGCAACTGCCATCCCAAGATTTTCCTCATGAAAAGACTGCTTCCCCCATGTATACGCTATGGCTTTACCAGCCGTACTTATTTGTTGGGATTCCAGTCCATGATTCACTATTCCTGTTGAGAAAGAAAGATCTTCTGGTAATTCTCCCTCTGTAACTGACAGGCAAACCTTAGACCACGGACTACCAGCCTGAATAGACCAGTCTTGCTGGAGGGAAAACTGATGCTCTCCTACTGTTAATCCCTCAAATGAAAATCTTATGGTAGCAGAGGTTTCTGTATCCTCCAGAATTTCCACTTGCTTACTGTCTGCTTCTGAAAGCGTGTAAAGGGTATCTCCATACCAGCAGGCAGGGCTTCCCATTCCCAGAGAACTTCCCACTTTTAGTACATCAGATCCCCAGTTCATGATATCATGATAATTCCACCCTACTGTATCCATAACCAGATCTGAGACACTTTTGGCGTAGATGTCATAGCGATGCCTACTGTCCATGTAAATCCTGTAAGCCACCACATCATTTTCCAGTACAGGCCCTTCAAACATGACCCACTTATTTTGGGGTGCCAGATTTGCAGGCACCTCCATGCTATCTCTTTGTTCATAAGATCCTGTAATGGTATCCTTATGCGCAGGATCAAAGTCCGTATTTTGTACCAGTAGAACAGCCTGTACCTGATCTTCTATAACTGCTTCTTGGGGTTTTTCTGGCTTTTCTTCACAAGAAACCCATCCAAAAACTGACAGGATCAGTAGGAGTGTGCATAAATTAGGTAGATGTAATTCCATAGTTTGGGATTAGGATATTATCAATTTTCTGCTGCTATGGTCAGGTAACTTCCCTTAAAATCTTGATTTCTGGCTTCAATAACTGCCTTTCCTTCTGGCAGGAATACCTCTATGGAAGCACGTCCATTGGCCATTTCTATGACCTGACTTCCAGTAGGGGTCCCATAATTAACTACTAACTGCCCCTGTCCATTCAAAGAGAAATACACCCTGTCCTCATAGGTTAAGACTCTATTCCCTTCCTGATCTACCATAGTAGCTTCTACCAGAAACTTTCCTTTCTCTACAGGACGAGCCTGCAAGCTAATATGATGCGGTTTTCCTGCCGGTTGATACCGGTAGCTCAGCCTGAGAGAATCCGTAAATGACACCTCCTCCCCCACATATCCTACGGCCAGCAGATCATTAGTTCCTTCTGAAAATCCAACTTGCCACCTAAGGTTATGAGCAGGAAAGTTTCCTTTCTCTAAGGCTCTTTTCCCCAGAGACGCCCCATTATGGAAGAGCTCTACCTCCGGGCAGTTACTGTACACGCTTACTTCTCTTATTTTCCCCTCAGGTCCTGCCCTTTCTGTCCATGTATGGGATTCTATGTATACAAAGGGTTCTTCTGACCAGTAACTCTTAAAGACATAGTAGCTATCTTTGGGGTTTCCGGCTCTGTCAAGTAGACCCTTTTGATTCACATAGGGAATGGCATTCTCAGGCCTTAGAGGTGTCCCAAAGTCTTTGAAGGCCCACTGGGCATTTCCCGCAAAGTCAGGAAAAGCTTCACTCACAGACAGATGCCAGTCAAATAAATCCACGATATAATTCTCTGTCCAGTCACCTTCTTTAGCTATGTTCTTTACGGATACCTGATTAGCTACTTCCGCCCATTCTTCCTCACTTAGCAGTCCATCACCTGTCACGGGAGTCTCCGTATGCCTGCCTACATGGCTAGAACCTCCATACTCCATGTGGAGCATGTTGGGATACTTCTTTCGTTCTCTCTCAAGGGCACTTTCATAATTTGTGTATACTCCTGCATACCAACCTGCCCAGATAGAGGGGGAAAATACATCTACTAGGTCCGCTCCATCATAGTACTTCCTGAGGGCCGTAAGCCTGGAAGGGTCCAGCTTATGGGCTAGCTCATTGAGTTCTTTCAGGAACCTATTAAGTTTCTCAGGACTACCTCCTCCTGGAAAATCAGGCAGCCAATAGATCTCATTTCCTAGAGACCAGAAGCATATGCTGGGGTGGTGTCTGTTTTGGAGAATTTGTTCTTGCAGAAGCCTCCGAGTATTAGCCCTCCACTCTTCTCCTCCTATTCCTCCTCTACACCATGGGAGTTCATCCCATACTATGAGTCCCAGCTCATCACAGGCTCTATATACCTCTGGGTCCTGGGGGTAATGTCCCAGCCTAACAAAATTAGCTCCCATCTCTTTGATGAGCTCCATATCTCGTCTGTGGAGGGAGTCAGGCATAGCAGCTCCATAGCCGGCATGTTCCTCATGCCTGTGCGTACCTCTCAACAGGAGTTTCTGCCCATTTAGCATAAAGGCTCCGCTTGTATTAAAGGAAAACCATCTTAGTCCCAACCTTTCCTCCTGTATATCCAGCTCCTTGCCCCCAGCTATCAGGCTAATCCTGGCTGTATATAAGTTAGGGGCTTCAGGAGACCATAAGGCAGGATTATTAAGGGGAAAAGAAGGTAGGATAAACGAACCGTCCTTCTCTACCAACTCTTCCCTTAATAACTCAAACCGGTTTTTGGCTACTACTTCTTCATCTGGAGAAAGGAGCTCTACCACTATTTCAGGCTCAACCAAACTCCTGCTAACACTAAGCCCACCTGAGAATTGAATAGTAGCTTCCTCCTCATTTAGGACTGGTGTAGTCCATACAATATCTTCTAAATATACCTGGGGGTATTCTATCAGCCAGACATCCCGGGTTATTCCTCCATAGAGGAAGAAATCTGCCTTCTGGGAAGGGATCAGGTTAGGGTTATACGCATTGCTTACCCTGATAGCCAGCTTATTGATTCCATCTATTACCTGCTCAGTGAGTTGAACCTCGAAGCCCACATATCCCCCTATATGCCCCCCTACCCTTTCTCCATTTAAGAAGACTTCTGATTCCATATTAGCCCCTTCCAGGTATAGCCTCACACTTTTAGCGGGATCTTTCAGATAGGAGAACTCCTTATAATACCATCCGGCATCCCTTCTGTAACCGGGGCTGTTATCGGTGGCATCCCACTGATTCCAGGTATGCGGCAGATTGATTTCTTTCCATTCATCTACCGCTATCTCAGGAAAATCACGGCTACTATCTTCCAGATACTTCCAGCCATCATTAAAGAGCTGAGTAGTTCTCTGGGCCTTACCATGTATAAGTAGAAAGAAACAGAGAACATGCACCAAGACAATAGCTTTCCACTGCTGAGGGTAATTCATAGGATTCCAAATCATGTGGCCCACCAGCCTGCTAGTTAACGGAGGCCTTTAAAACAGTTGGGGAGGAGCTATCTGCTTTGTGCGAAAGTGCTATTCTCCTTTTCAGTGCTTCCACATAGTAATAGTCTGCATAAATAATGGGTACATCTACCTCAAAATCACCTGGGACACTCCCTACGCTGTGGTCCAGTAAAAAGGGAGCTGTATTTGACTCGAAAGCACATGCACTTAAGGACTTTAGGGTATTATCCACCCATGGTAATGTCTCACCACAGTACACAGAATCCAGTTCGCAGAGAATTAGTAGGCCACTGGCTGTAATAGCTGCTGCAGAAGCATCTAAGGGTTCATTAGGGATTTTGGGGGCATTATAATCCCAGTAAGGAATACTATTCTCAGGAAGATTAGGGTGGGAATAAATATAATCTGCTATGGCCTTTGCTTGCCGCAAAAAGCGCTCATCTCCGGTATTCTGATACGTCATAGCAAACCCATAAATATTCCAGGCTTGCCCTCTTGACCAAGAGGACTCGTGTGAATATCCCTGATGCGTGTGTTTATGCCTTACCTCCCCTGTAAGTGTATCAAAATCTACTACATGATAGGAACTGTAGTCAGCTCTGATGTGATGAGTAAGGGTGGTCAAAGCGTGTTGGTAGGCGATCTTATAATAGGTAGAATCACCACTCAGCCTACTGGCTTCAAACAGCATTTCCAGGTTCATCATATTATCTATGATGACGGGAAACTGCCAGGTTTCCTTATTGAAGTCCCAGGACCTTATGCACCCTACCTTTGGGTTATAGCGATTGATCAGGGTCTTAGATGCCTGGAGAATAACCTCCTTATATCGCTCTTCTTCCGTTAATCTGTATCCCTGCCCAAAGCTACAGTAGATTTTAAAGCCTAGATCATGGGTATGGGTATCATATTTCTCCTTCTCTATAAATCCTGTCCATTTTTCTGCTGCTTTCCGGAGTCTCTCATCCTGACTTACTTCATATAGTTGCCACAGTTGACCTGGGTAAAAGCCGCTGGTCCAGTCTCTGGATCCTGTTCCATGTAACGTTCCATCAGGTTTCCCCGAGCGCGGAATGGCCATGGAGTCAACCGCTAATTCTTCGAGGTATTCTGTAGCCTTTACGGAAACGGCTTGTAGTTGATTTTCAAAGTAGGTAGTAGAAGTTCCCTCACTTACAGTTTCTGGCACTTGACAAGCTAGCCAGGGGGTAGTGAGTATGAGTAATAAGTAATAAAGGAGATTTCTCATTATGTACAGTTTGATCTGACTTTGTATCATTAGCAGGGAACTCCTACTACCTCTTAGATGCTAGTTTTTAATAAATTTTAAGGTCTGTATACCTTCTGCCGTCTGGAGCTTAGCCACATATAGGCCGTTACTGATCCGGCTAGTCGGGTTCCAGCTAATTTCCTGTTCTCCTGCTGCTTGAACCCCCATAAAGGTCATATCTACTACTCGTCCACTCAGGTCATAAATAGCCAGGGAAACCTCTCCAGATCTAGTCAACTGGTATCTGAAAGTAGCGTTCCCAAAGACAGGATTAGGTGCTATACCAAATGATAAGGAAGTATTAATCTGCCCCTTAATACTAGTAGCCAGCTGCGGACAGTCTCCCACAGCACCAATGGGTCCACCCGTGGTAGAAGCAGTAGCAGACTGAGCAGTAGGGCCGTAACAGGGTGAAAAAGTAGAAAAGTCAAATAGGTTCCCTGTATCGAAATCTGTCCCCACTAATGAGGCGTCCTCCACTATGAAATCGAACATATCCGTAGAGGCTGGATCATTATACAGATCCACTACATATTGGAGAATAGTTCCCGGAATACTTTCCAGTTCTAACACTTCTGAGAAAAAGGCAGCAGTGGTATCTGCGCCTAAGGTCTGCTTAACCAGATCTGATAGTACAGGAGGTGCATTCACACTGTCATTAGAGGCCCAGTAGTCAAGTACATCTTGCGTCCAAAAGATGTTATTGTTAAGCATAGTAAGCTGGGTAGCAGAAGTAAGTGTATCCAAGGTTACTACCTTATGTAGATCGGCATCAGGTTGATTTTGTTCATCAGTATATACCGGGCTGGATCCTAACATAATAGGATTGATAAATAAGTTATTAGTAATCTTGGCTGTCTCTACATTTTTTAGCTGTATGTGCCCATGTCTACCGGCGGTATTAAAGCTGGTACATCCATCAATTTCTACGTAGTGATGAGCTTTATCCGCACGACCCTGACTTCTGAAAAATCTATCCTGGATGTTATACACCAGAGAGTTTTTTACTACTAGAGAATCAAAAAATCTATCTCTAGAGTCTATTCCACGGCCATTTCCCTGAAATACTCTCCTGTTTCCCCCATTTCTGAAGATACAGTTCTTCACAATAAGCTGAATGCTATCAGCTCTTACCTGAAGGAATCCTCCTCTGTCTTTCTCTATGATACAGTCAGTAACTTCTACCCTGGAGCCATAGCCTGAGAGGCGAATCTTACCCCAGTCATGGTTATCTCCGGGTAATTTTTCTCCTGATATGATCCATATGTTTGTTAGGGTTACATCCCCTTCAGGATACATGACATTTGGGAATTCAGTCCCACTCTCAAAAGGTTTACGCGTAAGGATAGGCTTATTATCAGTCTCAGTAACATCTACTGCTTCAATGTGAAGCTTCCACTCAGGTGTATTAACGATATTATCTGAAACTACATAGACCCCTCCGTTCACAAGCTGGTAAACAGTATTTACATCCGTTCTCTCACCAGTAGCAGTAGTATCTCCCATGATAGCCGTAAAGAGGTCAGTTGGGTTTTCAGGGTCCTCACTAGCTTCAACGAGCACCACTCTCTGTGCATATAGCTGGCTGCCCATTAAAAATAAGGCTAATAATGGCCCTATAAAGTATGATTTCTTCATAATGAGTTGAGTTTAAAATGATTAAGTAATAGCTGTCTAAAGTTTGTATTGAAGTCCAAGTGTTCCCGTAATACCGTAGGTCTGGACTGAATTAGTAAATCTTTCTTCTCGTGTGAAGGAGATATCTTTTTGGTTGCTGAGGTTATTAAGGTTGAGGAAAACGCTAATGTGCTTCCCAAACTTCTGTTTCATGGAAGCATCTACCCGCCAGAAGTCTTTATCAAAGGTGTCAAATCCCCTGTTGACAGAATAGCGGTTGACCTTGGTTCCCTGGTAGGCTGCAGAAACTCTGGCAGAAAACCCTTTATAGTCATACCCCAAGGAAGCTCTCAAAATGTGGGGAGCCTGACTTCGGAGATCTACCTCTCGGCTAACAGACTCAAACTCCGTCCTGAAAACAGGAGGAACAGGCCTAACCAGGACAGTCTCAGAGGTCAAAAAGAACACTTCTGTATTAGAGAAAAGTCTGGCATAGTTAATATTGAACACCAACCCGTTAAAGGGTTCTGGTAAAAAACTAAGCGTAGTTTGGAGGTCTACTTCAAATCCATAAGAATAGCCTGATTCAGAATTGATAAAGGAGGAATAGCTGTATCCTCTCTGGTCTGGGAAACCAAATGCCTGGGCGGTAGAATCATTTATTAAGAAAAAGTCCCATGGATAGAAGATATTCTCCAGATCTTTATAGAAGAAACTCAGGGTGAGCAGTCCATATCCACCTTTGTAGGCAGAGATAGACAGGTCATAATTAGTGGATACTGCATAATTGAGATCAGGATTTCCTGTAGTTACTGTAGTTTGATTATCATCAATCTGAATGAGAGGAGAAATATAATTGAAGTCAGGTCTGGCCATGGTTTTGGCATAAGAAGCCCTGATATCTAACCAGTTATTTGGGCTGTACTTTAGGTGTAGGTGAGGAAGGAACTGACCATAGTTTTGGAAGGTAGTAGTATCTCTAAAGATGCCATTTACTCCATAGCGTCCATTCAGGGTAGATAGCCCCCCTCTATATTCATTATCTGAGTACTCATATCTGAAGCCCGGAATAATGGTTAGTTTTTCTCCAAAATTCAGTTTCAGCATGGCATAACCTGCATAGACCTTTTCATCTACCTCATAGTTTTCTTGCAGAGCTTCTCTATTAGCATTAAGAATATCTTTCTGTGCCTCATACCAGTCTCGCATTAAGTCCGGGTCCAGGTTTACTCCCAACCCAATATCATTCCCATCAAAATCCCTAAACTCTACATCATTTTCTCTCTTAGCAAAGCTGTTAATACTGACCAAATCACTCCCCTGGGCCAAGAACTCCAGATCACCATCATAGCGCTGAATGGCACGTCTGATCTCATTAGCTCCCAGGAAGTAAAAATTTTCATCAAATTCTTCTACCTCTCTTTCTCTAATGATATTTTTATACTTGCCTCCTGTCTTGAAAGAGCCTGTAATTTTACTTCCCAGTTTTACCGGCAACTCAAAATTCAATACCGCGGAACGAGTATTCTCGAACGTTCGGGTAATATCTATTCCGTTTCCTTCAAGAATGGTTCGGGAAAGATTTGGCTGGGCAGCCTCCAAATACCTCCTTGGGTTAGCATCTGGATTCAGGTCATCCGCGAAGGGATCATCATTAAATACAAAGTTCATGGTAAAGTCATAGGGTGTCTCCCCTATGGATCTGCTATCTGCAACAGACCAATCTATTTCCAAAGGCCCCAGATTATGGACTCCAGACAATGCCAGGAAGGTCAGGTCTAGGGAGTTTTCAACCTCATTCCCTGAATAGGTAATTTCCTGATCTCCAGGAATAAGCTCTTCCTGAATAGAAAACTGATCCCTGGTAGTCCTGCTGTACAGTCCAAAGAAGGATAACTGAGACTTTCCAAAGTCATAGTCAAGCCCTAAGCTGCTGTTATATCTTTTTCTGATTTCCTGGCGGTCTTGCAGCCGAAGTCTACGCCCTAAAATTTCTGCTAAGCTGACAGAGTCTACTGTTCTTCCTTGGCGCCAGCCATTAGTGATGATATCTACCCCCCTATTAAATCTTTCCAACCCTCCCTGAAAGACTATTCCCAGCTTATCATTGAAAATTCTGTTACTTAACTGGAGAATACCTTTATGGTCTCTGAAGTCATTATTCAAATCATTATAACCCCACAGTCCCCTGGCTAACAACCTAAAATCTTTAGGTGCTTTTCTAAGCTTCAGGTTTACTGTACCTCCCAGCGCTTCTGCATCCATATCTGGTAAGGGAGATTTAAAGACTTCTATGCCATCCAGTAATTCTGGTGCTATAAGGGAAAGGTCTACAGATCTGTCTGTGCTAGAGTTAGAAGGAAGGTTAATCCCATTAATGGTAATAGCGGCAAACTTGGGTTCAAGCCCTCTGATAACCACTTTCTGGCCTTCCCCTCCACTTCTGTTTATAGCTATTCCTGGTAATCTGGCAATAGCTTCAGCCGCATTTACATCAGGTAGTTCCTGTATTCTATCAGCCGAAACTATATTGGCTATTGCATCTGAGTTTAGTTGCTGGTTGATAGCCTGGGTCTGTCCTAGCGCCTGGGCAGTAATTTCGACTACCTCACTTGTATAGGATTCGGGTGTAAGGAGAAAAGACAGGCTGTTAGTCTCACCCGCCTTAATAGTCACTTCCTGCGTTTCCGCTCCATATCCCAGGTAGGTTACTTTGACAGAAATGGTTCCCTCTGGCAGATTTCCTATGAGGAATTCTCCGTTTACATCTGTGATGCTCATTCTTCGAAGGGACTCTATGGTAATCACGGCCCCGGTCAAACTGGACTTGGAAGAGAAATCAGAAACTGTTCCTTTAATAACTCCTCTTTGAGCCTGGAGGCTGGAGGTCAGCATACATAGCTGGATGAGCAGAAGAACAGTAAATTTCGCTTTCCTTGTTAGAGTTAGGCATTTCATTGCGAGCGTAGTTTTCATTGGATGCGATGTAATATTAAGTTATGAATTGAGTTGGTGATAAAAGTCTACATTAAGGTAGACAAAAATTTATTCCACTGATATACAGATAATTATACAGCTGAATAGTGTTGGATATTGGAAAGGCAGGCTCTTTACTGCTCTATGGAAGCCAGAGATTGGCGGTAAGAAGTTGGGGTCTTATCAAACTGTTTTTGAAAACATTTACTGAAATACTTAGCATCATTAAAGCCCACCTGGAATGCTATTTCTGAGACCCCTAGATCAGATCCTTTCAAGAGTTGAGCAGCTCTTTTTAGCCGTAAAGTCTTGACAAAATTATTAGGCGTTTGGCTGGTAATGCCCTTTAGCTTGGAGAAGAGAAGGGCTCGGCTTACAGCCATTTCCCTGGCAAATTGTTCAACCTGAAAAAAGGCATCATCCATATGTACTTCCACTACTTCCATGGCTCTGGTCAGAAAGATCTCATCTGAAGAGGTAAGGGTAACTTCCTTAGGCTCTATCTGTAGGACCTTAATAAACTTACTCCTAATCTTATCTCTGGATTCGAGGAGGTTATTCACTCTCAGACTGAGTTCGTAAGGACTGAAAGGCTTGGTTATATAAGCATCTGCTCCCGTTTCCAGGCCTTCTACTTTGAAGATCTGCCCTGTCCTGGCCGTAAGTAGAATAACGGGGATATGGCTGGTCTCTAATCTGCTCTTTAAGTGGCTACAGAGACTTATCCCATCCATTTTAGGCATCATGACATCACTAATGATTAGGTCCGGCATATGCTGTAGGGCTGCATCAAGACCTTTCTCTCCATCTTCTGCAGTGATCACCTTATAGGAGGAAGCAAATGTTTCCTTGATGTACTGTCTGATCTCCTGATTATCTTCTACTAACAATAGTATTCTTTTTTCCTTTTCCGGGATGCATACTTTCTCATCGGCTTGCCCATCCGCAGGTAGGTGTGAGGAGGGAGCCTTTGAGGGTGATTTTTTCAAATAAGCTTTGAGATTTTCACTACTTTGAAAGTCATTTATGAGCTCATGGTCTTTCAAGTGCTCTTTTCCCATAGGTAGCCTGACCTCAAAACAGGTACCCACTTCCTCTGTTTCCATAAGGGAAATTTCCCCACGATGCATATCCACTAGCTGCTTACTGACAGTA
Source organism: Bacteroidota bacterium (assembly GCA_039026975.1). GTDB lineage: Bacteria > Bacteroidota > Bacteroidia > J057 > J057 > JBCBKZ01. Next base: position 11,480 of record JBCCLI010000107.1, read on the forward strand.
AGCCCTATCCCGGAACTACGAAGAAAATCTTTTTTCTGCCCCTCTGTATAAAAGCGTTGGAAGATCAGGTCCTTCTTCTCAGCAGAAATCCCCGGCCCTGAATCTTTTATCCTTATGATAAGGCTAGCCTCTTCCTTCTGAAGATCTACCCCTATTTTTCCTCCATCAGGGGTGAACTTGAAAGCATTAGAAAGGAGGTTATAAAAAACTATTTCTAACTTATTTCTGTCATACCACAGTTCTATACTTTCTTCATCAGCATAAAATTCATAGGTGATCTTTCTGATTCTGGCATGCTCCTGGAAGGATAGGTATATCTCTTTGATAAACTTAAGAATATCTCCCTTCGCAGCTTCCATCTTCCCATGATCAGTCTCCAGTTTCCTAAAAGTAAGGAGCTGGTCCACCAGCCCAAGCAACCGCTGGGAGTTATGCTTAATAGATAAAAGCTGGCGGTTTCCTTTATGCGCTGCCAGCAACTCTTCCGTGGGTCCCATGATGAGCGTCAGGGGGGTTCTGAACTCATGGGTAATATTAGTATAGAATCGAAGCTTAGCTTGATGTAGCTCTTCCTGTTGGCCTTTCTCAAGTTTCTCCAGCTGGAGTCTATGCCTGATTCTTGAGAACCAAATAACTCCTCCAATGGCAAGTGCCAATAGCAGCGGATATAAGGTGTATGCCCAGGTAGACCGCCAGAAAGGAGGGGTTACCTGAATGAGAATTTGTCTCTCCTGAGGGTTCCAAATCCCATCATTATTTGAAGCTTGTACGCGGAGGGTATAAGTTCCTTCTTTCTGGAGGGTATAGGTAACTTCTGATGCACCAGTAGAATAATTCCAATCTTGTTCCAACCCTTCCAGTTTATATGCATAGTGATTATTCTCAGGATTAAGAAAATCCAGAGCAGAGAATCCTATGGAAAAGTTGGCCTTATTGTAGGGAAATTCCAGGTGGGTGGTATTATTAATTGATTTTGACAATAGGCCTGATGCATCCCCTACCTGAATAGCTTTATTAAATGAGGTAAGACTGGTAAAGACTATGGGGGGAACAAAAGTATTAACCTGTATGTCCTGTGGATTAAATGAAGTAAAGCCTTCCGTCCCACCAAATAACATTTCTCCTGTACGGGTTTTAGCGTAAGCGTTGAAATTAAACTCCAGATTGGTGAGGCCGTCAGAATAATTGAAAGCTGTAATCTGATCATCCTTAGGATTTAGCTTGGCTATTCCATTATCAGTACTAACCCATATCCTTCCCAGTTTATCTTCCAGGATACCAAAGATACTATGTCCGGGAAGGCCATTTTTCTCCTGATAGTGAGAGAGGATATTTCCCGACTGGTCTAATGCAAAGAGCCCGTCATTATAACTTCCTACCCAGATGATTCCTTTCCCAGATTCATATAAGGAATAAACCCTTCTGTTGGGTAAAAATCTATCAAAGCCATGGCTAGAGGCGGGAGAAAATCTATTCAAGCCTAAGTTTGTCCCTAGCCAGATATTCCCTCTCTTATCTTTTAAGAGCACACGGGTTCTGTCAGAACTAATAGAGGTTGAATCTAATGGATCATGCGTATAAATAGTCCTTTCTCCAGTAGAAAGGTTCATAATATGGAGCCCTCCCCCAAAAGTGGCTATCCATAAATCCCCCCCATCCAGTAGGAGGCCATAGACATTATCACCAGAAAATCCCGAGTTAGGCACATCAGAAATAGAAAAGTGCTCCCATCTACGGGTACCCATATGGTACAAATTTAGGCCTTTTGAATAGGTCCCTACCCACATGGAATCATTTCTTAGTTTGATTGTCTTCACATTATTACCGGAGAGGCCGGAAGATGATCCATCACTTTTTACGAAGTTAGAAAACTGATCTGTTTTCCTATTCCAGTAGTCAATTCCTCCTCCTTCAGTCCCTATCCAGATGTTGCCATTATCATCTTCCAGAAAAGAACTTATAATTGGATGACTCAGGCTCCTACCATTTGACTGCGGTTGGTAATTTTCAAATTTCAGTGAGTTAGAATTGTAATAGTTTACCCCTCCATAATAAGTTCCTACCCATGCTCCTCCACCAGAATCAAAAAAAATGGATCGGATAGAGCTACTGATCAAGCTCTTAGGATTTCCATTTTCTTGCTGATAAGTATGAAACACTTCTTCTTTGTGGTCATAGATACTTAATCCCAGAAAAGTTCCCACCCAAATACGCCCCTGTATGTCTTTCCCCATACACCTGACCCTCTCGTGGCAGAGGGACCCCTTTACCTTTTCATTAGGAAGAAAATGCGCTACTTCCTGCGTAGAAGGCTCCCATTTAAACACCCCTTTTGTATGGGTTCCTATCCAGAGGGCCCCTTCATCATCCGCTAGAATGGCCTTTATGTTGGAGTGGAGGAGTTCGCTTTCAAGAGGAGTAGGATTTTCCGGACTTATGGGGGCAGCGATCTGATCATCTACGTGTACATAAGATAAGCCCTGCCTAGCTCCTATCCATAACTGACCAAGCTGGTCTTCAAATAACACCTGTACATCAGGATACTCATGATCAGTACCTGCTACAAGATAATTCTCATGTCTTAAGAAGCTATCCTTTTCAGCCAAGTAAATAAATAACCCATCACCTGTTCCTGCCCATAACCTTTGTTGAGAATCTCTCATCACACACCTTACTTCCGCAGAGGCAGAAGCGCTTCCTGTAGTGGGGAACGCATACGTATCAAATTTATCTGTCTGAGGATGGTATATGCTTAACTCATCTGATGTACAAATCCAGATATCCTTAGTTAAGGGGTCATGATAAAGGCCTCGTATATCACTAGTCACTAAGCCGTTAGAAGAAGGCTCTCCCTTTCTGTAAATTTTTAGGTGATAGCCGTCATAGCGATTCAGGCCATCTCGGGTTCCCAGCCAAATAAACCCATCTGCATCCTGGGTAATGGCAAAGACGGAGCCTTGGGAGAGGCCATTTCTTTTATTGATATGCCGAAAAGAGAGTTTTGGCTGACTCCAGGCCGGAATCAGGGTACAGGAAAAGATGAACAGGACAATCGTCTGTTTTAGTAGTAGTAGGTTCATACGAGACGGTCCAGGTAAAGAGCCAAATGGCTAATGCTTATTCAAGCTATCAAACTTATTAACACTCATATTTGCTAAGACGCTAACTAGCTTACATACCATTAAATAGAGGCTTGTATATCAGCAATTCTCAGTTTAGGTATTATCTACTTTACATGAAGTACTATTCTGATAATCAGCTAATAGTATTTCGTAGCCTTCCGTTGGCAATCCATTTCGGCACTTTGGAGCTACCTTTTTCCAAAGTAAAAAAGTACCCTAAATGCATTATCCCTCCAATACACCCCTACAAGTCGCCCACAAGCCGTGGAGGAACGCCTGCTCACCTACATATATCATAACTCATTCTCATATAAGCTAAGTTTTATAAATGTAACTATATGATGATGAATACTTTACTAACCTGTTTACCAAATCGAGAATTACTACTTATATAAATTAGCCGATTTCTACAGGAGAATCAAGACAGAAGAGAATGCCCTAGTAGTTTTAGCTGACAGTATGAGACTCATAAGTCCACTCATGACATAAAAAAAGCCACCCATTACTGAGTGGCTTTTTTTATCCTCATGGATAATGCTTAGTCCATATTCTTGATGATCTCATCCCCGAATTCAGAGCACTTCAGCTTGGTAGCTCCTTCCATCAAACGGTGGAAGTCATAGGTAACTCTTTTGCTGGAGATAGCGGCTTCTATGCCTTTGGTGATCAGGTCCGCAGCCTCCTGCCATCCCATATGTTCTAGCATGAGTACACCAGATAGAATCACTGAAGAAGGATTCACCATATCTTTTCCTGCGTACTTAGGCGCAGTACCATGGGTAGCTTCAAATAAGGCATGCCCCGTATCATAGTTGATATTGGCTCCGGGGGCTATCCCGATCCCTCCTACCTGGGCAGCTAATGCATCAGAAAGGTAATCCCCATTCAGGTTGAGGGTAGCTATAACATCAAACTCCTTAGGACGAGTCAGTACCTGCTGGAGGGCTATGTCAGCAATGGCATCTTTGACCAGGATTTTTCCAGCAGCCATAGCAGCATCTTGCTCAGTATTGGCAGCTTCTTTTCCTTTTTCAGCAGCCGTTCTGTCATACTGCGCCCATGTGTATACGTGATCACCAAACTCCCGCTCAGCCAACTCATAGGCCCAATCGCGGAAAGCTCCTTCTGTGAACTTCATAATGTTCCCTTTGTGGACTATGGTTACTGACTTGCGCTTGTGAGTGATGGCATACTGGATGGCAGCTCTTACAATACGCTCTGTTCCATGACGAGAGACAGGCTTTATTCCCAGTCCTACTTCTACCGCAGCACCTCCTCCAGCACCATTTCTCAGAGCTACATCAGCAGCTACTTTCTCAGATGTTCCAAAACGAATTTTATTGAAATCCTCTGGGAATTCAGCAGCCAGAAACTTCAGCAGCTTTTCAGACTTTTCAGTGCCACCCCTAGCTTCTATCCCTGCGTAAATGTCTTCTGTATTCTCACGGAAGATCACCATGTCTACCAGCTCTGGCGTTCTTACGGGTGAAGGCGTTCCGTCAAAATATCTTACTGGGCGTAAACAGGTAAATAGGTCTAGTCTCTGACGTAGGGCTACATTTAGCGATCTTATCCCTCCGCCTACAGGGGTAGTCAATGGTCCTTTGATGGCTACCAGGTATTCACGGATACCGTCTACTGTGGCAGCAGGTAGCCATTCTCCGGTAGCATTAAAGGCTTTCTCTCCAGCTAGTACTTCCAGCCATTCTATTTTCTTACTTCCCCCGTATGCTTTCTCTACTGCGGCGTCAAATACTCTTTCTGAGGCATGCCAGATGTCTGGCCCTATGCCGTCTCCAATGATAAAAGGAATAATGGGATTTTCTGGGACATTAAGTTTCCCATTTTGTATTGTGATAGCTGATCCTGCCATAATGATATTGAGGTTTATTGCTTGTGTTGTAATGGTTAATCAGCGCCAAAGGTAGCTTTTTTTAGCTTAAATTTTCAGGAGGGAAAAAGGGAATATATACTTTTCTTAATATTTAAGCTTTCAGGGACTCAATTTTATGAGAATCCATTAGCAAAAAGCTATTTAGACGCTGATTTTCACCCCCATTTTTGGTAGCAAATACCCCTCTTTACTTTATGACAATTAACTTTGGTAGTACTATAATTTTCTGGTTATTATCCATGAAATGAAGTATTTAATTATCCTTGTCTTAGGATGAGCTGTTAGGTTCAGATCATGATCTGAACCGACAATCTTTGATGCAAGGAAATGGCTTACAG
>JBCCLI010000108.1:0-16570 GCA_039026975.1 Bacteroidota bacterium
AAAGTCAAATTGTCTGTAGGGGCTCTCTTCAGCACCTCCTGTTTGGGCAAGTAAGGCTGGTAACTGCCCTAAAAAGATTACAAAAAGCAGATATTGGGGAAACTTTTTCATGATGTGGGTCTTTATGTGTAACATAAGAAAGTTTATGGAAACCCCTTACCTATTTATCGAAAGCTTCTTTTATGTATAAGATCATTTCTCTTGCACTCTTATGGGTAGTTGGATCATGGATTTTCCCATCCAAGCTTAGCGCACAGGTAGATGAAGACCAGCTAGGTGCCTGGTATATGTATTTTTGGAGTGCGGGTATACAGGAGAGTCCCTGGGGATTTCAGGGAGATATGCAAGTTAGAAACTGGAATATAGCCGGAGATCTGGAACAGCTACTCCTACGTGGCGGGATTACTTATACCCCAAAGGCCACGCAGCTCAAGCTGACTCTGGGATATGCCTTCATAGCTACAGGAGAACCTGGAGATGGTGATGCTACTGTACAAGAAAGTAGAATCTACCAGGAAGCTCTGCTCCCTCAGACCGTAGGAAATAGAGGCCTGATCACACACAGGTTCCGTTTTGAACAGAGATGGGTAGATGAGCAGGATTTCCGTACCCGATATAGGTATAACCTCTTTCTAAATATTCCTTTTAACCAGGCAAACCTCAAAAAAGGAGCTATTTACCTAGCCCTCTATAATGAGCTTTTTATCAATGGGCAACGAGACATAGGGAACGGAAGAAGGGTAGAATACTTTGATAGAAACCGTACCTATGGAGCCATAGGGCACAGCCTCTCTGATAAACTCAGGGTACAGTTTGGCTATATGCAGCAAACCACCAATGTATGGAGTAAGGGCCAGCTACAAATCAGCCTACATCATAGCTGGTAGAGGGAGGGGTAATGATTTAAATGGGAGAATGTTGAATGTTGTAGATTCTTTCATTAAATCATTCTTGCATTCAGGCATTAGACAATACTTGGTATAGCCGTTAAGGCCATAGTACATACATACGTACCAGGCTGAATATTTTGGTCCAGGAGTAATGGCATTCCTAGATAATTTAATGTCCTCTTAAGACCTACATGTGGGATGAGGTAAAACCTATTATCGGCAAAATCTCCAGCATTCCCATTACCAGCTGGGACTATGAGCGTTTTAGGGCTGCTACTAGCTACTATATGACCATAATTTACCAAACCAGAGCTTGTTGTATTCCCGTCAAATCTATCTGTATCTTTTGGACCGAACTCCCATTTTACGCCTATATTAGCATAAGCAGTATCTTCTATTCCTATCCAAAAAGATAGATTATATAGCGGTAGGGTATTCCCTTCAGCACTTACAAAGGGTGAAAAAGACGCTTGTACTTCAAAACTGGTAGAAGAAGCTTCTTCAAACCCTACTGCCCTTTGGCCAGATCACTTGCCCTTGGTATAGTTGTTTATAGTTGTGAATGTAAAGCTTACGGACCTACCTCCTATTACCCTGAGCGCTATGCTCTGAGCAAAAGAAGCAGAAATATTGATTTCATCTGTTTGTGAAAAAGCAGAAATGGAGAATCATAGGAGAACAAATGAAAACCCAAATTCTTGCACACATAAGAAGGGCTGGATAAAGGATATTTTCTAATTATTTTTATGGTGTAGATTATACTTAACTAATACTATTCAAGACAATTCTCTCATATAACCAGTAATCTATGGGATAACTCGCCCAACTATTATCCCATTCCTGGACTTACTGGCAAGCAACATATCCAGTAGCGGCTTTTCAGATACTTCCACTTGGCAGGAAAGAGAAGAAGCATGAAGTAAGTGAAGTCTATCATTTACGTGTATAGCCAGCCCAGTATGTACCACATCCAGCCCTTTAATAGTAGTGGTAATGGCTAGTATATCTCCATCCTTGATAAGCGCTTCCTTTTCTCGTAACTGTTCTTCAGGGACCATATACAGTTTCTTCTCAGCATTGAAAGCAGCTTCTACCTTTTTCATCTCTTCAAAGTAAGCCTCATTATGAAGTTGTCTATAACTGTCCCTGTGAGTGGTAATAAAATCAAGAGGTTTATCATAGGGAACCCCTCCTATGTTCTGCGTTATATCTTGTAGAATCCCCTTCTGCTGGTTATTATAAATCCATTCTGTAAAGTAGTGTAGGCGGGTGGCATATCCTTTTCTCACAGCATCTCTATATCTTAGTCTACTTAAGGTTCTGGCAAATGCCTCCCAATTTCTATTCTCTTCCTTTTGAAGCAGGTAAAAAGCAACCACATTCTCCAGATAGGTAGTACAATCAAGGCCTTGTAAATGTACAACAAGTGGCTCATCATCAGCTATTTCCAGGGTGTGAGCTTGGTAAGGTGTTCCCAAAAAGAATTTTCCAATAGTGATGAGTTGGTCAGCTACTTCCTTACCGCCCAGATCTGCTTCATCAACGGATGATAACATTTCAGCAATTCGAATTTTATCATCCAAATTACAAACAATCTGTGCTGTGAGATCTTGGAAGAATAGGAATAACGGGATGAAAAAAACAGAAAGTTTCATTTTGCTTGACAACATAATGCGAGTTTTTCGTTTTTATAATCACACAGAAGTGTGTACAGAGTACTGTTAACTATTATTTTGAAAGGATTAAACGTTATATTCACTTGAATTCTACTACTCTCCAGTTAATTTACCGGAAATTATAAAATAAGTATCAGGGGAATTAAGTATTATTTAGTGAAGGCCAAATAAAGTCTAGGGATTGTCAGTCACAACAAGGAGATTTTCGTACATCCAATTATAGTTTACCAGGAATTACAATTATGCATCCAGAAGGAAGAGATTCAAGGCCCGAAGATCACAGGGAAGAAAACCACAGACCTGAAGATTCTAGCAACAGTGAGCGAGGAAATGATGAATACCGCTCAAGAGATAACCGTCCTTACGATCGTGATCGTAGGTCAGATGACAGCTACAGATCCAGAAACTACAACTCCGATAGAGACCGTAGGGATAACTACAACAGAAGAGATGACGGCGGCTACCGGCGTAATGATAACTACCAGCGAAGAGATGGAGGGTATCAGCGTAGAGATGATGGCTATAGAAGAAATGATGGCTATAATAGAGACAGAGATGGTGGCTATCAAGGTAGAAGAGATGGTGGAGGTGGAGGGTATCAGCGCAGAGATGATGGCTACAGAAGAAATGATGGCTACAACAGAGAAAGAGACGGAGGATACCAAGGTAGAAGAGATGGAGATGGCTACCAGCGCAGAGATAATGACGGCTACCAAAGACGTGATGGTGGCGGCTACCAGGGAAGAAGAGATGGTGGTGGATACCGCGGTGGCGGTGGTGGATACCGCGGAGGTGGAGGCGGCGGTTACCGCGGTGGCGGTGGCGGTGGCGGAAGAGGAGGCTACCGAGGCGGTCCTAGAGGAGGAAGAAATAACTTTAGAAACAGTGGCCCTAGAGGTGTTACTGTGCTAGGAAGACTAGACGAACTAGGCGTAAAATATTCCGCATTTGACTTATCAGCTATAGGGAGCTTAGCTTCCACGGAATACAGAATACAATTTGATAGACCCCCCAGAAAAATCAGGCAAAAAGAACAATTTGGCTGGTTTATGGTCTCCTCCTATCCTTTTCACTTTAAAGATGTGCTAGACAGGCTGATCAGTCTCTTCATGGGAATCCCTGAAAATCACAGAAAGGAAACCATGCAGGCTGCCATGGTATTTGAGAAAGGTCCTCTGACCTATCTTGAACCTGATGGCTCTGTTTCTACTATCAAGCGAAAGCGTAAAAGAAGGAGAAGGATAGGAGAAGATGGAGAAGAAATACCTGAAAACGAGGGTTCCGCCTCCGCTGAAGAAGCTGAAGCTTCTGCAGAAGCAGCAGAAACATCTGAAGAGGTAGTAGCTGAAACAGAAATAGCTGAACTTGAAACAGAAACGGCTGAAGCTGAAACAGAAACAGCTGAAGTTGAAACAGAAACAGTCGAGGCTGAAACAGAAACAGCTGAACTTGAAACAGAAACAGCCGCGGCTGAAACAGAAACGGCTGAAGCTGAAGTGGATCTACAGGAGGAATTAACGGAAGAGCAGGAAGAGGATCTTCCAGAAGAAGTTCCCACTGAAGAGGAAGAAGCTAAAGAATAAAGTCCCATTTAAAAGACTTACTGTAGTGGAGCTGTTCTGCATATGTGGGACAGCTCATTTTTTTATGAGAAATCCACTATCCAATACACGGAAAGGGTTTTCTAGCTACCTCATAAAATATTCTCGGGACACTTAGTGGAATGCTTCCACGCTTACCCTACTCTTCCCATTCTCCTTTATATACTACGCCGCAAGTAGGTGTCTCAAACATTTCTATCTTACTTAAATCTGGTAAGCTCGGCTTTAGTTTTCTCCATAACCAAACAATAAAATTCTCTGTAGTAGGATTCTCCAACCCCTTAACCTCATTGAGCAACTGGTGATCTAATAGGGCTTCTACGGGTTTAAAGGCCGCTTTTACATCCGCAAAATCTTGTATCCAGCCTGAAGTGGGATTGGGTTTCCCTGCTATGTACAGCCTCACCCTATAGGTGTGGCCATGTATATTTTTACATTTATGTCCTTCAGGGACATTGGGCAGAAAATGTGCACTATCAAATGTAAATTCCTTAAATATTTCCATCCTATTTTCTTTTCCCCACACATAATTCTTCTGTAAATCTAGCGTATATATATGAATTTTGTTACCTATTTAGATTTGAAAATAGTAAGTGAGCCCCTGGCAAAGGGCTCACAAGGATAACAGTGAAGAGATAGTTAAATCACAGGTTAGTTAGTCTAAATAGATGTGCTGGGTATTTCTGTAGCCGCTCCTGTCAGAGTACCAATCTTGATATTGGAGTCCATTAGAACTAGCCCAGTCCAGGAACCTATTGTAAGCTTGTGTTATCCGGGTACGCTCTCTTGGCTGTCTAAAGGTATGTAAGGTATGTATAGCCCAAGGCGCATTATTTTCATCTCTGTAATACTTTCCGCTAGCCTCATCTGTTCTATCATCCTCCTGGTTAAAGAGACTGTTATCAGCTACTGCAGTAGGTGCCTTATTAGGTAGATGTATTTCATGCGTTCTATCTCCTCCTACAAAGATGAATGGATTAAATGGCGCATCATTGAAAAGGCGCTGATCTATGGGTTCTGTAAATTCTATAATGATTTCCAGGGCCTTATTATCTGCCTTTCTACCTCCTGCCTCCGTATTGATATACGCATACTCAAAGCTTCCAGACATTTCATAGTGTGCATCATCAAAAGCTATGATCACCGCCTTTTCATGCCCGTACTCAGTACCATTAGCTAACAGGGATATATTCGAGTTAGGAGAAAAATGGTATCCGCTTACTGAAGTTACTTTATCAGCATTTACAGGAAGCTCTATCCCCAGTCCGTTTCTATTGATAGCTCCTACTGCAGCTATCTCTAAGTTCAATATGAGCCTGACAGCCTTATTATCAGAATTAGTTACGGTGGTAGCCCTGTACCTTACTACCAGGTCATTAAAGTCATAGTCACCAGCTGAAGGCCACAAATCCTCAAAGGCTAAGGTTCCCATGCCTATTTTAGAAGGGGTATACACATTAAATGCGGCTTGGCTATCATCTGGATATGCATCTAATTCATTAATAATTCCATCTCCATCATTATCATCAGGATTTAGCTCTGCTTGCTCACACTTCCAGGCAGTCAGGTCATTAATGGTAAAATCATACTCTTTGACTATTTCGAAAGAACCATCCGCTGTACTCATTTCTATCAGCTTGGAATTACTGTCGTTTGTTCCCACAAAAATTCTATTCTGTCTATCTATGGCCATAGAAGTGAGTTTGTGAGGAAAGTTTTCAGCGCTCACTCTAATTATGTACGCTTTATCATCAGAGAAAGAAGTGAATTTATAGAGTCCTGAAAAGCAGGCTAAATAGAGTACCCCATCTGTACCAAAAGCGATATCTCCCCCTGAGCTATTATTTATAAATCCTTCAATCTGATATGTATTTAGAACTTCATTAGTTTTAATATCTACCGTGTACAGCGTGGTACCATTACTTATGTAAAGCGTATCATCTTTTAGTTCCATTCGAGGATAATTACCATTAAAGGGGTTACCTACAGCATACTTCTCAAAAGTCTTTGTCTGTATATCATATCGGTAGAGATCCTTCCCAACATTATAGTAAACCATTTGATTACTTTGATCCAGAGCACAGGCTATCGACCCTCCTCCTTCAAGGGTAGGTAATGGACTAGCCCCAAACGCATCATCAGAAACATCTAATTTATAAAAGCCCTTCTTACCGTTGACTGCATACAAATGATCCACACAAAATGAGGATTGACTGGATTGAATGTTGAAAAAACGAGCTTGAACTTCATTATTCGTAATGGGATATCGGGTACTTTCTCCGCCTACAGAGGCAAACTTTTTAATAGTCAGGTAGTCTAGATAAGAAGGAAGATTGAGTGAAAAATCCAGTGTTCCTTTGATGGTGCGTCCTTCTGCCACTACCTCTTCTACTCCTTCTGGATTAAGGGCTAACACTTGAAATACCCTTCCTACATTGCCATCATCTTCTATATGGACATCCACTACCCTCGCAGTACTGAAATCGAATGAATCATCAAAAAGTGTTTCAGCTAATTCATTAGGGTTTGTTAAGCCTTCCTCATCTAAGGAAAGGGAACAAGCATGTAGAAACAGGGTAATGGGGATAAGGAGCAATGACGTATTTTTCATAATATATCTTTGATTCAAAGCTACCAGATAACGCGGCTAGGGGTGTTAGCATTCGATGAAAGAAGGGAAAGAAGAGGTGAACGGAAATAAAATGTACACCTAGTAGGCAAAAGCTTTGAAACAAGATGCAGGAGGTGGTATAATGCAGTATGAACTAACTAATACCTGTCTTTATGACCCAATCATTTGTTACCGTTCCCTTACAATTACCTTATGCTACCTATGGCCAGCTCAGTGAGCATACTACTGATGTTTGGATAGCCTGCCATGGATACGGCCAGCTAGCCAAACACTTCATTAAACGCTTTGATGTTTTTTCTCCAGAAACTCATTTCGTGATAGCCCCTCAAGGTCCTTCTATGCTATACATGAAAAACTATTCAGTAGTAGGAGCCAGTTGGCTTACCAGGGAGAATAGAGAGGTGGGGATTCAAAACTACCTGGACTATATAGATACTATCTGGGAACAGTATGCGCCTTCTATACAGCTAGGGAAGGTAAAGATTCATGCTCTTGGATTCTCACAGGGAGTAGCTACCATCAGTAGGTGGGTAGTACACAAACATCTCCCTGTAAACCAACTCATTTTTTGGGCTGCTCGCTATCCCAATGAGTGGAAAAGGGATAACATACAGTTTCTGGCCGACAAGACTGAGTTTGTGTTCGTTGGGGGAACAGAAGATGAGTTCCTGACAGACAAGCTGGTCCAGGAGGAGATAGAGCGCTTCCGAGAAGAACTGGGCATTACCCCTAAAGTAGTGAGATTTGAAGGTGGGCATATAGTCTCCCGCGAAGTCCTCGCCTCCCTATAGAGAGGGTTTTCTAGCCAAACTATGCAGTTTACACAGACGGATATTATACTGCCTAAGGGTAATTAGGGCTTTGCTAAAAGAGATTTTATTCTCTCTGCAGTAAGAGGGGTCATGCTGTAGCTCCCGTTGGAGTACCCCTATTCTGGTTCTCAGATCTGACAGTTTAGCGTATACTTTCTCTCTATTCACCTCTTGATTCAATAGAGCTCCCTCTAGTTCATTGAAGGTAGTTTCTAGCAGTTTAATTTCCCTGTCCCAGGAAGTGGTACTAACATACTGACTATAGAGATGCACAAGGGTATGCCCTGCCATTAGGCCTAAGCCGGAAGCGCCGCAGATTACAAACACAGTTACACACAGTCTGAAATAATAGGTTTGGTTGGCCAGTTTACTTATTCTCATCTCACTTTATTTATCCTGAACAGTTGATAGATAAAGCTACCAATTGTCCTTCCCAGCTTCAGCTCAAATCCGCCCCTTTTCTTGCAGTAAATTTTTTCTCTTTTTGTAACCCTATAGCCACACAATTTCCAGGATTTAAGTATCTTCTAACAGTAAAAATCTTTGTATGCTTTCAAGTCTGCTTGTTTTTCGTGATCTCTGATTTTTTTCACCATGTGCTCGCATACTGAAGCCGCCAAGAAAGAATGAAAGAAATCCTCAAAAAAAGATAAAGCAGCCTTTCTATTAACATAGTCTTTATATTCTTCTGACAAACAAACCTTATTTTAGGGGTATAGGTTAGCATAGTGCTAAACAGAGCCGCTATATGGTTGAAGAATATATCTTTATGTCATCTCTTTGACGGAAAAAATTCTCCAAAAACTGAACCTTAGGAATAAACACACAATAAACCAACTATGAAATTTTTCATCGATACCGCTAAACTTGAGGACATAGTAGAAGCCAATGATATGGGCATATTAGATGGGGTCACCACTAATCCTTCCCTTATGGCCAAAGAAGGAATAACTGATGTACGTACTCACTACCTAAGGATTTGTGAGGTGGTAGATGGGGATGTAAGTGCAGAAGTTATCTCTACCACTTACCAGGAAATGGTAGCAGAAGGAAGAGACCTAGCCACCATACATCCTAATATCACAGTGAAAGTTCCCATGATTAAGGAAGGGGTGAAAGCCATTAAGACCCTGGCCTCTGAAGGCATTAAGATCAACTGTACCCTCATTTTTAATGTAGCGCAGGCTGTAGTGGCGGCTAAAGCTGGTGCTAAGTATGTAAGCCCCTTCATAGGCAGACTAGATGATATAGGGCAGGAAGGCATGGAGTTAATTAGAGATATTAGGCTGACGTTTGATAATTATGGTATAGAGACAAACATACTAGCTGCTAGTATTAGGCATAATCAGCACCTATATGCATGTATGCTTGCAGGAGCGGATGTGGCTACTATGCCATTTAAAGTAATAGATAGCATGATTAAGCACCCGCTAACGGATAGAGGGCTGGAAAAATTCTTGGCTGACTACCAAGCACTTAGAGAGAAAGCATAAAAATAGGGAGAAAATATCCCCCTACTGTAAAACGGTGTTAATTTATCGCACAAGCCCCAAATGAACGTTTGGGGTTTTCAGTATCACCCCCGATTCAGGACTCACTAAGTATACGCTAATAAAAAAGACTTTATTACTGGAATGTGGGATAATTTTAGCTGACTTTGGTCAGATAATCTATAAAGCATAAATTTTTAGCTTATCTCGCTTCTTTGCATTTGAAAAATAAGAAAGAGGCCGTATTTTCGGCCAAAATCAATAATTCTATCTCCATCTATGAAACTTCACGAGTATCAAGCCAAACAATTAATCAAATCCTTCGGTGTACCCATTCAGGAGGGCGAAGTTGCTGACACAGTAGAAGAAGCTATCGCGGCAGCCAAGCAAATCTACAATGACCCTGAGGGGAAATTCTTTGTGGTAAAAGCTCAGATCCATGCCGGTGGAAGAGGAAAAGGTACTGTGAAGGAAACTGGTTCTAAAGGAGTAGTGGTGGCTAAAGGGCTGGCAGGGGTAGAAGAAACCGCCAAAAATATTTTAGGGGGTACCCTGGTTACTATCCAGAATGAAGCCATAGGAGGGAGCAAAGTAAATAAAGTGCTTATCGCTGAGGATATGTACTATCCAGGTGAGAGTGAGAGAGAAGAATATTACATCAGTATTACCCTGGATAGAGGCTCAGGAAAGGATGTCATTATCGCATCCAGTGAAGGAGGAATGAACATAGAAGAAGTAGCTGAACATACCCCTGATAAGATCATCAATGAACTGGTAGATCCCACTGTGGGATTACAAGGCTTTCAGGCTCGTAAGATAGCTTACGCCCTGGGACTGAGCGGAGTAGCCTTTAAAAATGGAGTAAAGTTCATCATGAAGCTGTACAAGGCCTACCAAGATCTAGATGCGGACATGCTGGAAATCAACCCTATGTTTAAAACAGCTGATGATAAGGTAGTAGCCGTGGACTGCAAATTGAGCATAGATGGGAACGCCCTATACCGTCATAAGGACATTGCGGAAATGCGTGATCCCTCAGAGGAAGATCCATTAGAGGTAGAAGCTTCTAAATACGACCTTAACTATGTAAAGCTAGACGGTAATGTAGGTTGCATGGTGAACGGGGCTGGGCTAGCCATGGCTACTATGGACATGATTAAGCTAAACGGTGGAGAGCCTGCTAACTTCCTGGATGTAGGAGGAGGTGCTTCTGCTGAAACAGTAGAGCAAGGATTCAGAATCATCCTGAAAGACCCTAACGTAAAGGCTATACTCGTAAATATCTTCGGAGGGATTGTACGCTGTGATCGCGTAGCCAACGGGGTAGTAGAAGCCTACAAAAAGATAGGAGATATTCAGGTCCCCATCATTGTGAGACTACAAGGAACTAATGCTGAGCTAGGTGCTAAAATCATAGATGAGTCAGGGCTGAAGGTAGCTTCTGCCATTACCCTTGCAGAAGCCGCTGCCAAGGTAAGAGAAGTGATGGCCTAAGCAGCTTAGGGACATAAGGTAAACATGAGTCATCCCCACTTTTCAGGATGACTCATATTCTGTTTAAGAAAGCTGTATTTACAGGTTAACAATGTGTCCAATAGACATTTCTTACTACGAATCCCCCAATTCTTACGTATCAGGTTAACTGACAAACAGATAAAATGAATATCCATTGGTGTACAGGTAGCTTTCATTACATCAAATAGGTACTCTTATTCTGAATGGCTCATATGGGTACTTAGACTAGACTCTTAAACTCAAAGCCTTGGATGATCCTTCAACTTAGCTGATTGAACCTTACAGGTAAGTCTAGTCATACAAAGTCAAGTACCTTTCATCACAATAAGGCCAAATTCATTATATTCCGCCAATGAAAGTAACCATTGAAACTTCTGATAAAGAGGAATTGGAACAGCTACTGACTTTCCTTGCTGGCCTTAAAAATTCCTCCATCCATATTATTGAATCTCCAAAGAAGCCTCATCCACCATCCACTCCCGATCCGTCTTTATTATTTGGTATGTGGAAGGATCATCCCGGAGATATCCATTCTATACGTAAAAAAGCTTGGCGTGATAAAACTGAGTAGGTATGGTGCTATGTGATGCCAACATATTTATCCACGCCTTCAACGGGAATCCAGAAACGCTCTTCAAGCTGTCAAAAATAGGATATGAACATATTATGCTGTCGGCGATTACAGTTATGGAGCTTTATCAAGGTATGGGTAACAAAAGAGAGTTGAGGGTAATGAAAGAAAACACTCAGTATTTCCCTATCAAGCATATCATTGGTACCATCTCACTTAAAGCAGTTGAATTACTAGAAAAATTTAATCTGAGCCCTGGACTACTTATTCCCGATGCCATCATTGCTACCAGTGCTATTATAGAACAAGCTCCTCTTTACACTTATAATAAAAAGGATTTTGTATTTATCCAGGAAATAGAGCTTAGTTAGTAGCTATCTTTTTTCTATGCTTACTCATAAGATAACATTCTTTACCCTAGGCTGTCTGTTAATAGGTAACCTATTCTCCCAATCCCTTCCACATGATGCTTGTGATCAGGCTGTTCTCCTCATTCCTAATGGTGAGCTACTAACAGCCACCAATGCACAGGCTGGAACCACCCCTTCTGAAACCCCTTCCTCCCAACCAGTGAGTTGTGTAAAAACCTTTGAGAATGACCTTTGGTATACCTTTACTACCTCTAAGGACTACAGCTGGTATAAGGTTATCATTAAGCCTACTATATGTAACAGCCCAGCAGGTCTGCAAGCCATGCTAATAGAATCTGCTTCCTGTCAGGCAGATTCTTTCGTATATAGATCCTGTTTGAATCCTTATGAGGAAAAACCCCTCACCATGTTTCTGGAAGAAAAAAGAGCAGGTGTTCCTATTCTGGTCTATGTGGATGGGTATGACGGGACAGAATGTACATTTACCATACAACTACAGGCTTTCCCAACTGACCCCAGAAATGAGGCAGATTTAATGATTCCTTCCTCCTCCTATTTTCGGGAATACGATATCACCTATGAGCCGGATAACCTACAAGCTATATTCACTAATAATGAAATCCGGCTTAGCTGGGAGCATCCCACAGATCAGGAGGTAGACTTCTTCCTGGTTCAGGAAGTCAGAAAATTTAGGGAAGATCAGAATTATGCTACCCTTAGGCAAAAGGTACCAGCCAGGAGCACCGTAGTAGCAGACATGGCTCAATATGAATTTCAGGATATCAGGAGAATATTACCCGGTACGGAGAGATGCTACCGAATTATAGCTGTAAACAGCCAAATGAGGCAGACGTATTCTGAGATAAGCTGTGTGAAAATTACCCCCATAGAGCACTTCTTTGTCAGTCCAGTATATCCCCAGGGAGAACAAATCATGTATTTCCAGTATAGGAGGAAAAAGAAGGATGATATCTATTTTGAGGTACTGAATAGCCGGGAGGAGGTAGTAAAATCTTATACCTTAGATAAAAAATCTCCCAGGGAGGGCTCCTTAACCATAGACATGAAGCTGTTCCCAACAGGCTTCTACCAGCTTAGAGCTACTTGTAAAGGAGGGATTTACCTAAGAGAATTTCAGTTGGAATAATTTAATTTCTCCTGGAAGGACTTAAGAAGATTCCTCAGCTGGAGGCCGTACCTTTACTGCTTCTGAGAATAAAGGTAGGATGCTTAGTCTGAAAAATAATGGTCCAAGTAGGCAGTCTACTAACTAGACAGCTGGACCTCCTGATAGTGGGCGAGCAATTGATGTTTTTCATTCTCCCAAATTAATTCTTCAGCAGCTTTTCTGGCATTGACTATCTTTTGCTGATACTTCTGCGGATTCTCCCACAGTTCACCTACAAGCTGTGCCAGGCCTTCTGCTGTCCTTCGGTGATTCTCTAGTATGAGACCACAATCGTAGTGTAGGATAAGTTTTTTCATCTCTGGGAGATCTGATACTATAGCTGGAAGTTGGGCCTGTAGGTAATCATACACTTTGTTGGGAGAGGCATAATGGTAATTCCCTCCCCTATCCTCTTCTATGCTAAGTCCTATATGTGCCCGTGGCGTAATGGCTCCCAGTTCCTCAAAAGGGACAAAGCCTTTCATGATGATCCTATCCTTCCAAGGAAGGTTTCTCACTGTCTTTTTGAGGTCTTCTTCTATGTCTCCTTTACCAATGATCATAAGATCCCATGAAGGAAGAAACTCCATAGCAGCCACCATCAGTTCCAGGCCACGCCCTATATTCAGCGCCCCTTGATAAATTAAGGTAGGCTTAGCATACTTCTCTACCTGCTGTATGGACTTTTTGAATGGGACGTTTCGAATTACCCCCACTTCTCTCTTGTATTTTTGAGCATATAACTCGGCGATAGAATGATTTACGGTATACATACGACTTACCCTCGGCACTAGGCTACTTTCTAATCTAAGCCATACCGCCCGTGTCCACCTGCGATGTATGAGCTCAGGAACCTCTGTAAAGTACTCATGAGAATCATACACTACCGGGATACGCTTCCACCTGGATACCAGATAATTAGCAAGTAAAGTATCCAGGTCATTAGAATTGAGAATATGAACTTTTTGCCTTATGAGAAAGAAGAACAGCCGAAGAGAATACTCTATGTAAAATCCTTTTCCTTTATGAAACCAGCAGCTGAGTCTGTGGGTCTGGTAGCCCCTCTCTGAAAGGGGCTTGGAGGTAGGAAGCATTCTGCCTACCACATGTACCTCGTAGCCTTCCCCCTGTAAGGTAGAAGCAATTCTGTGGATGCGCTGATCTCCATGTAGATCATTTATAACTGAAAGGAATATGATGTTAGGACTCATGCTAGCTGATCCACTTAGGGTATGGAGATTCAAGACAGTAATTATACTATAATTCTAACAAGTCCTCCAATATCTGCCCTTTATACGGTATTATTTACGTACTTCATTTCTTTATTAGCAGCGGATTAATTACGCATGAGTAATTTTCAACCTTACATTTTCTTAGGCTTCCTCTCCCTGAGTACCCTGTCCCTCTCACTGGGTCAGGATAATGATATTCTCCTACAGCATGAGCTTTACCAATACGCTGACAGACTACAAATAAAATATCCCCAGGATACTGCCCTCTTCCTGGGGGCAAAACCCTACGGAAGAGATGCACTCAATCAGTTTTTTGCTTTCGCAGACACCTCCTCCATGGGCTATAAACAAAAAGCATGGCATAAGCGGATGCAGTATTTATTGGATGATGAGCTTAGCCTTAAGCAAGTAGGAGAAGGGGTATTTAACACCCTGTATAAGAATAAGCGAGACTTCTTTCATATCCAGACCCCCACAGTTAACATATTTATTAACCCTGCCTTGAACCTGGGCGTAGGCAGAGAAACACATGAGTTTTCTACGGGTATTTCTCCGCAGACCTTATTAAACAACAGCAGAGGCATTAGTATTAGGGGAACACTCTTCAATAAAATTGGCTTTTATAGTGAGGTGTATGATAATATCACCCGGTTTCCCCAGTACCAATTTGATCGCTACCGGCAAACAGATGTATTGGAAGGTGAAGCCTTTATTAAATTATTTGGCGAGCAGAACGGGCTGGATTACCTAAGCTCAAAGGCCTATATCACAGTCAGCCCTATTAAAAATATCCGCATTAAGTTTGGTAAGGACAGGGCCTTTTGGGGATATGGACATCAGAGTTTAGCATTATCTGATGTGGCTACAGACCATTTACTGCTAAATATAAGGACCCGTTTCTGGAAATTTGAGTACGTCAATCACTTTGCTCAAATGATTGACTTCGTGAGAAATAAGCGTGATGATGAAGGCACTTTCCCAAGAAAGTTCGCAGTCTTCCATCAGTTAACCTTCCAGCCTAATAGCAGATGGAGTCTGGGGCTGTTTGAATCTATCGTCTATACCCCCACCCTGGCTAATGGAAATAGGGGGTTTGAACTGTCTTACCTGAACCCCATTATCTTTTACCGCAGTGCAGAGCAAGCACTTGGGAGTCCTGATAACTCCTTTCTGGGCTTACAGGGACGCGTAAACCTCTGGAAACGCCTCCAGCTCTATGGACAGCTGACCATAGACGATTATAATTTTGGAGTAAGAGACCAAGGGAGTGGTTATTGGGCGAATAAATACGGGTATCAGCTGGGACTTAAGTACATAGATGTGCTGAATATCCCTAGCATGGATTTACAGCTGGAGTATAATAGCGTACGTCCCTACACCTACCAGCATATCAATGTGTCTGCGAGCTACCAGCATTACGGCCAATCCCTGGGACATGCTGCTGGTGCCAACCTATATGATGTTACTGCCATCCTCAGGTACAGGCCTCTTCCTGCCTTACAGCTATACGGCTCTTATACCTACCTGAAACAAGGCCTGGATGAAAATGGCATTAACTATGGGGCTGATCCAAGCATATCTTATGCGGTGAACAGATTCCAGGACTTCAATAATACGGTGGCCCAAGGTAGCACCTATACGGTTCATCAATTATTTGGAAGAGCCAGCTACCAACTATGGAAGACAGATGCTTACTTAGATGGGGAACTGGTATGGCGAGAAGAAACAGGGGGCAGAACCGTTTACCTACTAGCAGGACTCAGGGTAGGTATCCCAGGTAGAATACAAAGAAGATAACACAAAGGCGAGCCTAAGTAGACTCGCCTTATTACTTTATGGTTTCTCCCGGCTATTACTGCTGGGCCATGATTTCTTGCTGCTTCTTCACGTACTCATTGATCACAGACTCTTCCTCATCCAGATAGTATGAAATACTTACTAACTGATTAATCCACTCGGCTACATCTGGCTCCAGGCTGTGAAGCTTTTTCATGATAGGATAAGCGTTAGCTAATTGTTCTTTCACTTTTTTATCGGCTTCATCAATTTCAGCTTCTTTTGTCAGCTTGGACTTAGCTTCATTAGTCTCAGCTGCCTGGTTCACAAAGAAGGCCCCTAGCTGTATATTAGCACTCAGGTTATCAGGATCATTCTCTAATACTTTTTTGTATTGAACTATGGCATCTTCTCCTCTTCCGTTTTTCTCCAATAGAGAACCATAAACTACTCTGATAGCGTTATCATCAGGATTTGCATTTAAGCTGGCCTCAAATTTCTCAATGGCTTTATCAAGTAATTGAGGGTTTTTCTGATAAATACTGAGTTCTGTACGCTCCAGGTCCTCATCACCAGGGAACATTTTCCTTCCTCTGTCTATGAAGTTCAAGGCGTCTGTGGGCTTATTCTGAAGATCATAAGAACTTACCAGCAATAGGTAAGCGGTAGCCACGTCCTTATTAGGCTCCTCAGGATTACTCCCTTCGTAAATATCGGCTACCTTAATCCAACTTGTCTGTGCCCCAGAGGTATCTTTTACCATCCACTGGGAGTATCCCAGCATCAGATTAGTATTTAGGTCCTCTCCGTTGAGTTCAGCAGCCCTATCAAAGTGC
>JBCCLI010000109.1:0-16564 GCA_039026975.1 Bacteroidota bacterium
GCCTCATACTTAGCCTGAATCAGTTCTTTCTCACGTGTATTAAGCATAATGATATTTAGCGTCAGCTGGGTCTGCTGCGCTAACTGAGAAATGATCTCCAGGTCAGCCAGGTTGTATACACCTCTTTTCTTTTTCCCTAACATAAGGAGGGCATAACTCTCCTCACTTACTGTAATAGGAGACACTAGGGTATAGGCTGATCTTAGCACTAAATTCTCCAATTCTTCCTCTAACCTGAAAGGGGCTATTTCTTTATTCTTAGACCAGACAGTATTATTGACTGTCAGCTGTCTGTAAATTCTTTCCTGCTTTTCATTGTAGCGTTTCTCTGCTCCCTCAGTATCCATAGGAGAATCACTTTTCCACCACAGGTGAACCGTTTCCGCCTCAAAATAATCATTTAGTTGCTCCACCAGGTCTTTACGTAAAGCCTTAGATGAAGTATATCTGGGGATCTGGGCTATGAAGGACTTAATATTTCTATCCTTCTCACGCTGGGAGGTGGTGAAATACCGGCTAAACTTACTCTGGTTACTGATGTATACCCATCTCATCAGAATGATGGAGCCAAGTAAGGTCAGAAATTCCAGTTCTTTCCGGAAGGAATTATTGGTCAGGACATAGCCGGATACCTGCGTAATTAATACATATAGGGAAATGGTGAACACAAAGAAAATGATGTATTGAAAGGTAGTAGTTACTACTAGCCTTACTTTCCCAAACTGTAGCTGGAAAAAGGTGGCATTTACCAGTGGGAACACCAAAATCAATTGATAGGCAGCAAGTACATCCTCCTGGTTGGGAAAGCTAAATCCTGGATTAAACAGATAATAGCCTAGCATAACACTGGAGATAAAAGCTATTACGATGGCTGCCGCTACCTGTCTAAGCGATTTCTGCTCCCAAGTAGCCAATACATGGAGAAAAACCCCCGCTACTAAATGGACAAAGAAGAATATATAGCAATACTGTTCTATGAGGTCATGATAGAATTTTAGTTGGTTCTCAACATATATGATGTCGTAAAAATGATAGATAAAGAAAACGCCTAGCAAAGTAGAAGGTATGGAAAACAGGATACTTTTTCCTTCAGATTTAAACTGGAAGTAACTAACAGCATACAGGAAAAGGAGGATGGCATATCCAATGATAAATAACTTTTCAGAGGCTAAGACAGTAGAAAACTTGGTGAAGTCTTCCCTTAGGAGTAAGTATAAGTGTCTACCAAACTGAAGTAGATAGAATAAGATGGCAAAAGTAACTACTCCTATCAGGGAGCCATTTCCATACAGATTACTTCTAACCAGGGGCAGCAGAATGGCAAAAATCACTATGGCTAAAAAAGCACTACCGGCAATAATCCATAGAGATATGGTCCAGTACACGCCATTATCATTAAAGGAGAAGGCCAGCCGAAATCCATTAATCACATAGGGCCTTTTTTCCTGCATGATCTGGATGTTGTTAGGTCTTTCTACCTCAAATACAAAGGTTCTATTGGGAAGGGCGGACTGGGTAATTTTATCTACTACCCCTACCTTTCTAATAGGCTCTCCATCTATCTCTTTTAATCTATCCCCTACACGGATATCATTTACTTGTTCTATAGCCTTGTATGAGAGAAGAGGATGAACACTCTCAGCAAAAATCCCTGCTTCCCTTTCCTCCCAGGTAATCCAGTCATTACCTTCAAAGACAGCCTCTACCTGATCTCCCTGGTGGAGAAGAGAAATGACCTGCTTATTCTTGAAAAAGGTATAGCCCATCAGGAGGAGTGCCAGATAGAATACTCCCAGCACTGCAAACCATACCCATTTCTTTTTAGTCATTAACAAACGGAAATTTTTTGAGGAGGCTTATATTACGTAAAAGTGTGAAATTTAACGAATCTATTCAGGCAATATTTCCTTATTCCTGACGTCAGGGAAGCATTTAGTGAAGTAACTAGGGTAAAATAAAAAACTAGGGGATCTCAATCTATACCTAGATGGATCGACCCTAGCTCTTGCTCTTGTAATTCCAGGTTTACCGTCCTGCTTTGATACAATGTTAGGAAATCTGGGAATGAGTAGACATATCGTATAGTCCGAGTGGTATTAATTACTGTTAGAACCGTAAATTTGGAAGAATGAACAGATTTATTTCGCGCAGCTTAACATTTCCAATATTCATATTCTTAACTATTTTTTTTTCTTCCCCATACCACCTTTTTATCTGAGCATTACACATTAACTCGTACCTTAAGGGAGTTTACCTTTAACTATTAACGCTTTTATAGTGATCACGCCTGAAGAAGAATGGCTAGTGGATGCCTGCTTACAACAGGATAGGAAAGCCCAAAAGATGCTGTATGACCGGTATAAAGATGCTATGTATACCCTTAGTTTACGGATAACGGGTGATAGAGACTTAGCTAGTGATGCCCTTCAGGAGGCATTTTTAGGCGTTTTTAGAGGATTAGATAAGTTCAGAAGAGCCTCTACTTTAGGCGCGTGGATAAAAACCATTGTGGTGAGGCATGCCTACAAGAGATTAAAAAAAGAAATACGCACTATCAATTGGGAGGAGGCTCAAGTCGCAGAGCCTTCCTCTCATATTCTTCCTTTAGAGGCGGAATACCTGGAAAAAGCCATTGAGGAGCTACCTCTTGGATACAGAACGGTTTTTGTTCTCACGGAACTTGAGGGATATAAACACCATGAGGTAGCTGACATTCTGGGAATAGCTACAGGGACTTCTAAGTCCCAGCTATACCATGCCAAGAAAATGCTAAGAAACAGATTAGGGATTGAGGTTAAACCAGTAGAGACCAACAAGCATGAAAGATAAACTGAAAAATCTGTATTCCTCCTTACCGCAGCATAAGGCACCGGATCATATCTGGAACCAATTGGAAGCAGAGCTAGGGAAGGATATTGAGCCCATACCTATGGATGATCACCATTCGCACTCCCATGGCACTGGATGGAAGTTATGGGCATCTATTGCGGCCACTATTCTCCTAGGTGTATTAGCTATCAGTATTTCCCTTATACAGTCTCCTGAACCGGTGGAGGAGGTCTCCCTGGAGAAGAAGCTACCTAACCAGAAGCTTTCGGAAGAGGCAGAGGTAATGTACCAGGATGAGCTTTTATTAAGCCGTGAGGAACAAATACAACAATTAAATGCCATTGAAGACAAGGAGAGTGCCACCTTACAGCAGCTACAAGCAGACTGGCAGGCGCTGGTAAAAGAAGATCCCCAAAACATACAATCTGCCGAAGCAGACGCCATCCTACATGAGTTTTCTCAGTGGTTAATGAAGCATCCAGAGAAGCTCTTGCCATAGGCTCAAAGTAATAGATCTGCTTTCAGTAAGGTTTTTCAACCACTTGATAATTCTTTCTGTTTATAATCTCCTTAACAGAAGGTTTTCTGCTTGATTTTCCTTAAATTCAGTCTCAGTCTTACATCTGGTTCCGCCGCTATAAACCCCTGGAAATGTTTCGAATTTTCTGCCTCTCCCTCGTAGTTGCCGGTTTAACCTGCCTGCAGCTCTCTGCTACCGCACAGGACGCGGCTTCTTCCACTGATGGGGAGTACAGAAATACCTCTGAACCGGACTTCTTCCACTACATGAAAGCGGAGCGCTCCATGTTAAAGATAAATGTAATTGAGCTAGTCAAGCGTTTTCAAAACAGTGGGATGTTAGGGGTAATCCATCTAGGATATGAACAGAAGTGGAACCCTTCCTGGTCCCTCAATACTGAGGCGGGACTAGGATATTATTTCTCCTTAAATAACCAGGGAGGCCCTGCCCTTCAACTTAATAGTAGTTCCATAGGGCTTACTCTGGGCCCCAGGTTCTATTATAATCTCAAGAGAAGAATGCTAAGAGGCTTAAGCCAGGATAACCTTTCTGCAAATTATGTAACCCTTCATTCTTCTTCTACATTGACCAAAAAGAAGAGAGCCGGCATTAATACGGACAGCCGTCTTCAGTATAATTTTCACACGGTGGCCGTTTCATCCATGTGGGGCATGCAGAGACGCATACTAGACATAGGATATTTAGACTTCTCCCTGGGGCTACAGTTATCATATGGGGAGGATACAGAACCTGGTCTATACATACCCGTAAATACTGATCAAAACTGGGGGATAATCCCCGTTTCTAACTTCCGCTTAGGAATCGCATTTTAATAGGGTTGGAATCACTCCCTTCTTTTCCTAATTTTCTACGGAAGAAACATTTTCTTATTCAGACTAATATGGCAGAGCCAAGAAATAGCCGCTTTGTGGGTAAAGGAATACGCCTGGCAGGTATCATAGGCCTGTTTTTTATGTTGGGAGTGGGGGCAAGATTCTCGGATAAATACTTCGAGATAGCTAAAAGTATGGACATCTTTGGGAGGTCTTATAAGGAAATCAACAAAGTATATGTAGATGAAACGGATCCTACTCAGCTTATGAGAACGGCCATAGATGCTATGTTGGTTAATATGGACCCCTACACAAACTACTTTGGTGAGAATGAAATAGAGGACGCCAAATTCTACCAAGCTGGGCAGTATAGTGGTATAGGGGTTAAGCTAGTAAAGAAAGCTGATACCCTTCTTATCAGGGATATTCAGGAAAAAGGGCCTGCTGATAGGGTGGGTCTTTCCATAGGAGATAAGCTGATCCAGGTAGGAGAGAACTCCGTGATAGGCATGAAAGCATCTGAAGCTATGGAGCTGCTAAATGGTGAAAGCGGCAGCAGTGTACAGGTAAAAGTGGTAAGCCTAGAGGAAGCGACCCTGGAATCACACAGTATTTTAAGAGAATTTGAATCAAGCAGAAATGTTCCCTACACCGCTCTGGCGGCAGAACATATAGGATATATTATGCTCACAGGTTTTGACCAAGACGCTGGTTTTGAAGTATATAACGCTTGCAAGAAACTACAGGCAGAGGACCCTAACCTAGCTGGAATTATTCTGGATTTAAGAGGGAATCCTGGTGGACGCGTAGATGAAGCAGTGAACATTACTAATGCATTTCTTCCCAAAGGAGAGAATATAGTAGAGATGAGGGGGAGGACAGCAGAAACCCAACGCATTTGGTCTACCAGACAAGATCCTGTGGATGTGGATATCCCTATAGCGGTACTGGTTAACCGCTCCAGTGCCAGTGCCTCAGAGATAGTCTCTGGCGCTATCCAAGACCTTGATAGAGGAGTAGTAATAGGGGAGAAAAGTTTCGGGAAAGGACTTGTACAGAATATACGGCCCTTGAGTTATAATACCCAGCTAAAGATCACCATAGCTAAATACTACACCCCCAGTGGGAGGTGTATACAGGCCATTGACTATTCTAGCAGGAATGAAGATGGAAGCGTAGGAAAAATAGCTGATAGCCTAAAACAAGCCTTTACCACTAGAAACGGAAGAACCGTTTATGATGGGGGAGGTATAGAACCAGACATTAAGATCCCCAATATGCAATACCAGCCTGTCACTCAGGCACTTCTGAACCAAGGGCTCATTTTTGATTTTGCATCTACCTTCAGTAGATCCAGACAAGTAATAGCTTCCCCTACCACCTTTACCGTTTCTGACTCTCTGTATAAAGCCTTTGAGGCTTTTGTAGACAGTAGAAATTTCTACTTTGATACGGATAGTGATAAGGTTCTTGATGATTGGGAAGTCTCTCTTTACGATCTGGACTATCAACAGGAAATTTCGGAAGAGATAGATCAGCTAAGAAACAAGCTCCAAAGCCTTAAAAAGCAAGATATACAAACCCATAAAAAAGAAATTGCCAGAGTTATACGTGCCGAGATCATTAAACGTTATTATTATCAGAAAGGGGTTTGGATAGCTTCTTTTACTGATGATCCGGTCATTTTAGATGCTGTCTCAGTGCTCCAAGATGAACAAACCTACCAAAACATCCTTTCTGACAAAGGATAATCTCAGATCCGCTCTATAAATCCAGGTACCTTTCCTTTAGCCGTTGAGGACGCTAAGTTTGGTATTCAGTTGATATTTTCATTAGTTGAATATCTAAGTATTTGATAATTTAGGTATTATTAATATAATACCTTACTATAGAGAGCCATTAACTAACTAAGCTGGTCAACTTCATTTACCAGCCAGAGCCTGTAACAGATAGATATGCTGGTTGGCACTATCATTGGAATTTGGATTAGTCTTTCTTTGCTCCTCGGATTTTTAGGCCAAAAGCGCCACATTGGGTTCAGACAAACCTTCTGGACAAGCATGCTGCTGTCCCCCATTGTAGGATTTTGGACTATGAAAGGTTCTCCTAAGCATAGGCCAGAACCGGAAGGTATAGATGCCTTACACTTCAGTGGGGAAGCTATGCTCAGTTACCAGCAGGGAAACTATGACAGGGCCATTCATTATTACCAACGTTCTCTGGAAGTAAGAGAAGAAAGCCACTCTGTTCACTTCAGCCTTGCCTGCCTGTATTCCCTCAAGAAAATGAAAGATGAGGCCTTTACACACCTCCAAAAGGCAGTAGAATACGGAATGAAGTACCCACGGAAAATTTATACACATTCAGACCTTGAATATCTCAGAGAACAATCTGACTTTGATGAGTTTTCTGAAAGATTAGAAGAATATCTCCAAAAATTAGAGCAAACTGCAGAGAAAGCCTAAAATCATTAGTATACTAATTATCAACATTTCTTAACTTCCTTGAATAGGAAACGTATAGAATGTACCTGTAATCATTGATGAAATACATTCTTTTTTTGTATTTTGCTGTTAACAGACTGAGGCGTTAGACTTGAAGGGAAGTTTCATCTTAAAGCTCGCTGACATATGAAAGCTCGGCAAAGCAAAGACGTACAAAAGATACTTGCCAATCCTGAAGCTGCTCGCACATTGGTAAGATACATCAAACAACTCCAGTATTCATTGAGTACGAAAAGAGAAATTACTGTTGGCGGGAAAAAATATCACCTGGCAAAAGTTATTACCCAAGAGGTCAATAAGTCTTGAACATAGCATTAGGGAGTATTCTCCTCATTTCTTTATTAGCACCGGGATTTATCCTACGGCTCGCCTACGTACGGGGGGCCTCTTCCAAAAGGGCTATCCAAACAGCCCTGACCATAGACACCTCCCTGGTCAACCAAATCATTTTTTCAGCTATTCCTTCCCTTCTCATCCATTTGGGAAGCCTCTTTGTCATTCAGCAACTGGGCATTATTTTCAGAGCTGAGCCAGATTTATACATTATCTATAAAATCATTGACGGAGAGGGCCTGCTGGCACCGGATGAATTTGAGGTAATCAGAATGGGGTTATCCTCATTTGCCCTGTATAATGTTGTTCTCATATTCCTTGCCTACCGAGTAGGAAAGCTCTTCCGGCGATTTGTCATTTTGACCGGACTAGACCTTAGAAATCCTTTTCTCAGGGTCAATAATGACTGGTACTATGTCTTTGAAAATATAACAGAAGAAACCTACCCACAGAAACGAACCCTATGGTTTTATATGGTCAGCTTATTCAGAGCTATTTTCCAGTTTGATAAGCATAAACCCGAGAGAAACTTTGACCTGGTGTACCTGGAAGTACTGGCCAAGATTGACGGAAGAGAACCCGTCATCTACTCTGGAATTCTGGAAGATTTCTACCTCTCTAAAACTACTGGCCTGGAGCGTATCCACATGATGGCTGTTTATAGCCGACCCTATGTGCTAGGAGAAAGTATTACTACCCCTGAGCTAACAGATCCTGAAGGAGAATCTTTCCGTACTACCCAGGACACAGATATTCTCATCATCCCCTACAGTAAAATCTCTAATATTAAGGTTTCTTACTTCTCTCTGGACTTAGTTGCTGCCGTGGAAGATACCTCCAAATCCCCCTTAGGTTAGCCCTAGCAGGTTATAGAAAAAAGCGCTGAATACAAAGTAGCCGGAGTAGATTTTACTGGTGTTTACTTCTTTCATGCTAGTACATTTTGGACAGATGAGCATAGGTTTAAGTCGTGTCCTACTCATGTTAGCCTATCTATTTTATATTTTGCAAATGGTCATCCTTACTTTTGAATCACTACCCTTTTAACTACTACCCGCTATTCTTAGGGCTTTTTTAAAAGTCTACAATAATCGCTGTACATATAGGGAGCTACGGTAATGATGATTAGCAATAGGAGAGTACATTCTTAGGTTTGCATACAAACTCCATAGATCTGCCTACTGAAATTACTCGTTTGTTCCTCAGATTTATACCCAATAAAAGAGGAGAAGATTTTCACTCAAACAAAGTAATTTAAATTAACAGAAGATGAGGATTACCTTAACAGGTTCACTTGGGCATATTGGTAGGCCTTTGACCGAGAAGTTGATTGCACAGGGACACGCAATTACTGTTATCAGTAGCAACCCAAAAAGGAGTAAAGAAATTTCAGCACTAGGAGCTATTCCTGCCATTGGTAAATTACAAGATACTAACTTTTTAGTGACTGCCTTCAAAGGGTCTGATCTGGTTTATACCTTGGTCCCTCCAGCTAATTATTTTGACCCTGAATTGGACTTACTGGAGTATTTCATAAAAATGGGTAGTAGCTTTGCAGAAGCCCTCAGACAAACAGAAGTTAAACGAGTGGTGAATCTTAGTAGTATAGGCGCACACCTGGAGAAGGGTAACGGCATTTTAGAGGGTACCTACCATGTTGAAAATAGCCTTAATAATTTACCTGATGAGGTAGTAATTACCCATGTGAGACCCGTCGAAATCTACTATAACCTCTTTCAATATGTCGAGCTCATCAAGAGTGCTGGAGTCATGTCAAGCAACTTAGCAGCAGATGACGTTAATGTATGGGTTTCGATAGAAGATATAGCTGACAGTATAGTCAAAGAAGTTAATTCTCTACCAAATGGACGGAAGGTACAATATGTTGCCAGTGAAGAAGTAACATACAAAGAGCTTGCAAGAACCCTAGGATTAGCCATTGGCAAGCCTAACTTGAAATGGGTGCAAATTACGAATGATGAACTTCAAGCAAGACTAATAGAAGTAGGGATGCAACCTAAAATAGCAGAGAAAATGGTCGAAATGTACGCTTCTATTCATAGCGGCTTATTATATGAACATTATAACCAGAATAAACCGGAAACATTTGGAAAAGTGAAACTGAAAGACTTTGCTAGAAACTTTGCTACTGCTTATCAATAAGCATAGCTAAAACATAGTTACCTTCAATATATGCCCACTGAATTTCATCATATTAAGACGATAAGTCAATACCATAGGATTCGCGGACTAGATAAACCCATCCATCCTCTGATTAGTGTGGTAGACTACAGTCAGGTAAAAGTATCGAGAGATGATTACGAAAAAAGCTGGATATTTAGCTTTTATCTGATCGCTCTAAAGCGAAATTTCGATCAGGTATTCAAAATGAACTACGGCCAGAACCAATACGATTATGATGAAGGAATCATGTTTTTTATGGCCCCAGGCCAGCTTCTAAGTATTGAGGGAAGTAAGGATAATACCAGCCAAAGGTCAGGCTGGATGCTACTTATACACCCCGATTTTTTGTTCAGCACATACTTAGCAAAGAGGATTAAAAATTACGAGTTTTTTAAATACTCCATTCATGAAGCACTTTTTTTATCTGAGCTAGAAGAGAAGAAATTGAATACAATCGTTAAAAGTATACAAGAGGAGTATAAGTCTGTCATTGATAAACACAGCCAACAAATTCTAGTCTCTCAGGTCGATACGCTTTTAGCGTATTCTAATCGGTTTTATGAGCGCCAATTCATCACACGCAAACATATGAATCATCGTATTCTAGAGAAGTTTGAGGAGATAATTGATAAAAGCTTTAAAAGCGAAAACTTCACAGAGCAAGGAATACCATCGGTAACTTATATTGCCGATAAATTAAACCTAACGCCTAATTATCTCAGTTCATTGCTGAAGCATTTGACCGGCCAATCTACACAGCAACATATTCATAATAGACTAATTGATATTGCGAAGGCAAAACTCTCTACAACAGACCTATCCGTCAGTCAAATTGCTTATCAACTAGGCTATGACTATCCACAATCCTTTAGTAAGCTTTTCAAGTCTAAGACGAACCAATCACCACTGGAATTCAGGAAGTCAATAATCTTACCTTAAAAATGTAGTGGTTACTACTTGAGAACCTGACTGTGAGACTCATTCAGTCTGTTCGCCATTGGGAAGTCCTGAGAATCTACCTTTACTTTTCTCCCACCAACCCTTCTTTACTTCTTGGGATAGTTCATCTATTTCCTCCGTAGCTGCCTGACTATTTCGGATAGCTTATGGGTAGAACAAATAATCCAGCATACACTGAAGATCATCTACCCCTAAGTCCGCAGTAAGCCGAATAATTATCTCATTATTTGTCCTTTCAATAGTAAGCATATGAGACTATTAAGACACGAGATGAACTAAGACTTAAAACAGCTATTCTACCCATAGATTCTCCCTCCACCTTTTTTCTTCTTTTTGCCATCCTGGGCTCTTCTCTCTCGGCGGGATAGTTTACGTTCAGGTGCATTATTATTCATGAGGGCACGCTCCCGATCCATATTCTTCTTCTTTTCTTGATCAGCTGCCCCATGCTTGGTATTCATACGGCTGAAGTCATCTCGTTTAGCTTCTACCTTCTGGTTCTGGTTACGCTCTTCCACATGTAGATCGGCCTTAAATAGCAGCGAAAGTACCTGCTGGTTAATATCATTCAGGGCCTGCTGGAATAGCTGGAAAGACTCAAATTTATAGACCAGTAGAGGATCTTTCTGCTCGAATACGGCATTTTGGACAGATCTACGCAGATCATCCATCTCCCTTAGGTGATTCTTCCACTTATCATCTATAATGGCAAGTGCACTTACCTTCTCCAGCTCATCTATCACTGCCTGTCCATTAGTGGTTAGGGCCTCTTCTGCTGAAACGATGATACGTAACTGCTTAGATCCGTCTGAGAATGGAATAATGATACGCTCTATCTGCGGATTCTGCTTACGGATATTAGCTATCCCTTTTGCCAGGGTATCAGCGAGATTCTGAGATTTACGTTTGTAGTAGGACTTAGCGGAGTCATAAATCATCTGGGTGATCTCATTCTCATCCAGATCATTTAGATCTTTCTCTGTAACCTTAGGATCTACAGATAGCTGTCTGATACACTCAAGCCTAAGGCCTTCTGCATCAGGAATATCAAAATAACGCTCCATGATAGCTTGACACAGGTCATAGAGCATATTATCAAGGTCTACCTTGATTCTTTCTCCGTAAAGTGCATTTCTCCTTCTCCTGTAAATCACCTCACGCTGGGAGTTCATTACATCATCATACTCCAACAGGCGCTTACGCATGGCGAAGTTATTCTCCTCTACCTTCTTCTGGGCATTAGTAATAGATTTAGAGATCATGGAGTGCTGAATCACTTCTCCCTCCTTCAGGCCCATACGGTCCATCACTTTAGCTATGCGCTCAGAGCCAAATAGACGCATCAACTCATCATCCAGGGCCACGTAGAACTGGGATACGCCTGGGTCTCCCTGGCGTCCTGCACGTCCTCTCAGCTGACGGTCAATCCTTCTGGACTCGTGCCTCTCCGTTCCTATGATGGCCAAACCACCTGATTCCTTCACGCCAGGCCCTAACTTAATGTCTGTCCCTCTACCTGCCATATTAGTGGCTATGGTTACAGTACCAGGAAGACCTGCTTCTGTAACTACTTCTGCCTCGCGCTGGTGCTGCTTGGCATTCAGTACGTTATGAGGGATTTTTCTGGCTCTCAGCATACGGCTAAGTACCTCAGACACTTCTACAGAGGTAGTACCGACTAACACAGGCTGACCTTTTTCCCTAAATTCCTGAATCTGATCTATGACAGCATTGTATTTTTCACGCTTGGTTTTGTAGATAAGGTCTTCCTTATCATCACGCTGGATGGGGACATTAGTAGGAATTACCACTACATCCAACTTATAGATTTCAAAGAATTCTGACTCCTCCGTTTCGGCTGTACCCGTCATCCCTGACAGCTTATGGTACATCCTGAAGTAGTTCTGTAAAGTAACTGTAGCAAAAGTTTGTGTAGCCTTCTCAATCTTCACATTCTCCTTGGCTTCTATTGCCTGGTGAAGACCGTCTGAGTACCTACGTCCTGGTAGCACACGCCCTGTTTGCTCATCCACAATCTGTACCTTCCCATCGGCTACTATGTAGGCTACGTCTCTCTCGAAGAGGGTATACGCTTTAAGGAGCTGATTAATAGAATGAAGGCGCTCTGCTTTTTCAGCATAGTCTTGGGCTACTACATCTTTCTTCTTGATCCGCTCATCATCATTCAAGCTGGTATCTCCCTCTATCTCGGAGAATAAAGCTGCTATATCCGGCAAGACAAATAAATCTGGATCTTCTCCCCCACGCGCGATAGATTCCCTACCCTTATCCGTCATTTCTATCTGATTATTGCGCTCATCTATGGTGAAGTAGAGAGGATCCGTAGCTATATGCATATTTTTGGAGTTATCCTGCATATAGAAACCTTCTGTCTTATTCAGAACGGATTTCATGCCTACTTCTCCCAAGAACTTAATCAATGCCCCATTTTTAGGAAGTCCTTTGAAAGCCCTAAATAGCGCTAGGCCTCCATTCTCATTATCTTCAGCTGTTATCAGTTTCTTAGCTTCATTCAGATATTGAGTTACCAGCCTGCGTTGCTCCCTCACCAGTTTCTCTACTCTGGGCTTTAACTCATTAAACTCGTGCTTATCACCTTGGGGGACAGGTCCTGAAATAATAAGGGGGGTTCTGGCTTCATCAATGAGTACAGAGTCAATCTCATCAATAATGGAGTAATGGTGTTGCCGTTGAACTAAGTGTTCAGGGTGAGTAGTCATATTATCACGTAGATAATCAAAGCCATACTCATTATTAGTTCCGTAGACTATATCTGCTTTATATGCTGCTCGTCTGGTTTCTGAGTTAGGGTCATGTAAGTCTATGCAGTCTACTGTCATTCCATGGAAGCGGAATAGGGGAGCGTTCCATTCCTGGTCTCTTTGGGCAAGGTAGTTATTCACAGTAACCAGATGGACCCCCATGCCTGAGAGGGCATTCAAGTAAATAGGAAGGGTAGCTACCAGCGTTTTTCCTTCTCCTGTTTGCATCTCCGCAATCTTACCTTGATGTAAGGTGATTCCTCCCATCAGCTGCACATCATAGTGAATCATTTTCCACTCTATCTCTGCCCCTGCTGCCGTCCACTTATTCTTCCATACAGCTGTATCTCCCTCTATCCGTACGTAATCATGCTTTCCTGCTGCCAGGGTACGGTCCATTTCAGTAGCCGTAACCCGTAGTTCTTTATTTTCCGTAAGTCTTCTCGCTGTTTCTTTTACTACCGCAAAAGCCTCTGGAAGAATTTCCATGAGCACCTCCTCCAAGGCCTCATTTTTATCGTTTTTGAGTTCGTCTATCTCTTTATACAGCCCCTCTTTTAATTCTACCTCATCTATGGAGGCAGCCTCTTCTTTTTTATCTATTAAAGCCTGGTCAATCTCAGAAAGGTAGTCTTGTATGCGTTTTTTAAACTCATCCGTTTTCCCCCTTAGTCCATCATCTGTCAACTCATGAAGGGAAGCATACTCCTCATTAATCAGCCTTACTAGTGGCTCCAACTCCTTCACGTCTTTCTCCTTCTTCGAGGGCAGTAAATTCTTAATAAAGCCTAACATATTATTATAAAAGTTATCTATACTCGGGTGTGTCGATGTTATCTTATACTATTGTAAACGACCAAAGTTAAGCAAAAGGAGAAATTTTTATAAGATAAATCCTCCTGATAATCTGACTATTGGATAGACCTTAGATTAGTTATCCAGCTTTGTAGATGTCTTAACAAGGTATTATGAAGGGGTCCATTGGTAACGAGAATCTGTCTTCCAAAAAAATAGTTTTCTCCTCCCTCCATATCTGTTACCTGCCCACCAGCTTCTTTCACTAGTAATGAGGCTGCTGCTACATCCCAGGGTTTCAACCCAAACTCAAAGTACCCATCCAGCCTACCACAGGCTACGTAAGCCATTTCCAGGGCTGCACTTCCCAGCCTTCTTATGCCATGGCTTTCTCCTATGATGGAGGCTATCATATGGGCATACACCTCTCTCCCAGGAACCTCTATACCAGGAAAACGGGTAGATAGTAGGGCTTCCTGCAAGTCTTCCTTAGGGCTTACCTGTATTTTCTCTCCATTAAGCGTGGCACCCTCTCCCTTTTTGGCTACAAAAAGCTCATCTACCACCGGATGATAAATATACCCCCTCACAACTTCTCCCTTATAAGAAAGACCAAGGCTGATACAGAAAAAAGGGAGTCCATGTGTAAAGTTAGTAGTACCGTCTACGGGATCTATCACCCAGACATAATCCCTTTGAGTATTCTCATTGGCACTTTCTTCCGTGATAAAACCTGAATCAGGAATAACCTCTCTACAGGATTTCTTGAGAATTTCTTCAGCCGTTACATCTACATAGGAGAATAAGTCATTCTCTCCCTTGTACTCTATCTTTTTGAAATCAAAATGTGTAAATTCATTTAGGACAAAGGCCCCCGTTTTCCTGAGAATTTGGGGCAGTACAGCATCTACTCGCTGTAAGTCAGAAGTTCCACCCATGCTGGTTGGTATTTATGTGTATTACGTAACATCTGTAGGGAGTCACCATGTAAAACGTAGCAGTATGGATTTACGTTGGATTTAGCGCCTCATTTTGACATTCTCTTTATAATACGTCCGGGAAAGTTAGCTGTCCCCTGACTATTTTCATATACTTTTACGCCATTTACCCATACAGACAGTATACCTGATGCCACCCTTTTCACCTGATCAAAGGTAGCCCTATCAGCATAGGTTTCTGGATTCATGAGAACGAGGTCTGCAGCTGCCCCAACTTCTATCACACCCATTCCTGCTAAACCTACATGCTCAGCCGCCAGAGAGGTCATTTTTCTTATTCTCTCTTCAATGGGTAAGCTATCCATTTTAGAGAAATAACGAGGAAAAGCGCCCCATCCTCTGGGATGTCCCCTCGAAGAACCGTCTGAACATACGTTACTATGGGCCCAGCTCAAGAGCGTAAAAATATCTTCTGCCGTCATGGACTTGGCTATTACGCTTTCTCCAGGGACTTCCTGGGCCATGGCAATCAGATCCATATATACGTCCACGGGATCTTCTCCTCTGGAATGGGCTATTTCTGCCAGGGTTTTTCCTTCATAAGAAGGGACAGCAGTAAAGTCAGCTATGATCATTCCTTCAGGGTCTGTCAATTCTGTTAAGGCAAAAGAGGCAGAAGCTCTATTGGTGAAGTCTCGCTTGGGAAAGAGAACCGTCATAGTAGACTGCCAGTATTCATATGGGTACACGTCTGCAGTAACTTCCACCCCATCCTGCCTTGCTTCATCTAGCCGCTTTAGTATATCAGCTGCTTTACCCCATAAACTCTTCCTAGCCAACTTAAGGTGAGAAATTTGGACAGGTATATCTGCCTCTTTGCCTATCCTGATACACTCTTCTATCGCCTGTTCCAGGTGGATATCCTCACTACGTATATGGCTTGTATATCTGCCTTGAAAGGCTGCCGCCACTGTAGCTAGTTGGATCACCTCTTCTGTAGCAGCATATAATCCCGGGTCATACTCCAGGCCTGTTCCCAACCCCAAAGCTCCAGCCTCCATATCTCTGGTTAAAAGTTCTGTCATTTGAGCTATTTCTTCACCCGTAGCTTCCCTGCGAAAATCTGCCCCCATTATTTGGGATCTTATACTGTTATGCCCCACATAAGTGGCTACATTCACCGCCAAAGGCTTCAAGCTAAGCGAGTCAAAATAAGGCGCAAGGGGGATGTGAGAGAAGCCGTCTTGCCCTATGATTATGGTAGTGATCCCTTGGCTCACTGCTGCTAATACAGAGGGAGAGGGATCTGAATCATGGTGGCTGTGAGTATCTATAAAGCCGGGTACCAGGGTAGCTCCCTTACCATTAATTACGGAATCAGCAGGGCTAATTTGTAATTCTCCTATATCCTGAATAATCCCTTCAGAGACCCTGACAGAAGCCCAGTAAGGAGGATTTCCTGTTCCATCAACTACCTGAACTTGTGTAAATACCAGATCAGGTGGTGAGGGAGACTGGCAAGCCCCTACCAGAAGGATCAGACTTCCTACTCCTTTCCAGAAAAAGATGCTCCTTCTTCTCATCCTACTGCTTTTCCAGATAAATATTTTTCACTCTATCTGCCCCCATGTTCAGGCCACGGATATCCGCTTCTACCTTATCCACTTCCAGTGTAATCCAGTTTTGGATAAGCATATCTCCTGATGGACGGGTAAGAATAGGGGAAACATTGAGCCTAGGAGCGTGAAACTGATACACATCTTTTCCCCTGCTGATGGTGTAGTAGGCATCTAGTTCTTCGGAATAATAAGTTCCTTCAAGACCTGCCATAAATGGAGCAGGTATTTCTACCTTTTCTTCCGGCTCAGGCTGGGGACTTGAGAAA
>JBCCLI010000110.1:0-16552 GCA_039026975.1 Bacteroidota bacterium
AATCTACTTTATCTTCTAATCATTTAACGCTATGAAAAACCCACACATGTTTTTGGTGACGCTATCAATGTTTGCCGTGAATCTTTCTCATGCACAATTAGATTCTACTTCTATGGGAGAACCTACTGTAGAAGAAACTAATAAGCAGATAGCATGGAAATTTTATGATGACCTTTGGTTTAACCAGCGGACAGAAAACTATGCTAAGTATGTAGCTGACACCTATATAGTCCATGACATTGAGGACAGAAAGAACGTTACTGAGCCTGCCATAGAGCAAAAGGAAATCGCTGACTTTTTCTGGGAAAATGGTGAGCTTACCTGTGAGTTAGACTATCAGATTGCAGAAGGAGACATGGTGGCTACCAGATGGACGGCAGGCTATAAACCTAAAACCTTACTGGGAAAGGTAATATTAGGGGATAGGCCTATTCCTATCATTAATGTCTTCAGGATACAAGATGGGAAAATCGTGGAGATCTGGAATCACAGGCATGACATAGATACTAACCAGACCATCAGATTTACCATGAAGGGTTTCCTCCTAGGATTGTTATTAGCCTTAATTCCTACTGTCTGGGCCTTCAGACTTAGAAGAAAACTCAAGCAAGTATCATAAGGGTAGACCACGTTAGTACCGTGATCTACCTAATCAGTGTATCTTATGAATCCAGACGGGAAGGATAACCTCCTCTAGTCAGACTGGGATACTCTTCCTTTAATGTAGGGTGCACCTATTACTTCTAGTGAACCTATAAATATATCTACATCATCCAGGAAGGATTTCAGGTCTTTCTGGAAAGCTGCAAACTCAGCTGTTGAGATTTCAATATTTTTCTCGTGTGTGTGGGTAGGAGCCTGGGTAGTTCCCCAATGTCCGTAAGCCACTGCCTGCGCACGGCTGCTAATGGAAGGAACAGAAGGCTCATCCAGCTTTCTACGTATGGGATCACCAGAGAGGCGCAGACTTAATTCTCCCCATATATTTTTGAGCTCCCCCATTCTTGTGAAATGTTCTGCTCTGGTTCCTGCTGTTTGTTTCATGGCAGCTTCTACATACCTAAATTGATCTTTTACCTCTCCTAATTTTCTCTGGGCACTAGCTATCTCTCTGATCAGATCAGATGTTTGTTGCTGGAAGGCAGCTATAGCTTGGAAGTCCTTTCCTTCTGCTACGGTAGGGATGGGTTTTACGGTAAATGACTGTGGATTTCCCTGGGCTTCCATCTTTCCATTGTGCTCCAGGAATAACGCTACTGTGTAGATGCCAGGCTTCACCATAGGCCCACTACTTTCCCCTGCCCATGGGGGAGTAAAAGCAGGTTTTGTAAGATTGATGGGGTCAGGAGCCGGATGTGTAAGGTCCCAGTTAATTCTATGGAGACCTTTTTTAGCGGGGCCTGCTAGCCATCTTACTGAATGGCCTTCCTCGTCTTTTATGAGTAGCATAGCAGAAGGCTTACTTTCCATAGATTCTGCGCGTAGATTGTTCCAGCTAGGAAATGGAATGTCCTCAGATTCTTTCATAAGGGATTTATTGGCCTCCATGCGTTTCTGTTTCGTCGTTTGTGGTGCTTTTGATAAGTAGTAAGTGAAGAGCGCCCCGAACGGAGGATTTTCGGCTACGTAAGAATCAGATCCCAAAGTAGGAGAGCCCTTGGCTTGCATAGGTTCATTAGGAACATACCACCAGGCATCCCTCACAGAGAATAGGGTACT
Organism: Bacteroidota bacterium; assembly: GCA_039026975.1. Lineage (GTDB taxonomy): Bacteria > Bacteroidota > Bacteroidia > J057 > J057 > JBCBKZ01. Next base: position 1,720 of record JBCCLI010000110.1, read on the forward strand.
GGCCTTATTCTCTACCACTGTACTGAGTTCTCTTAAGGGAGAATAGTCATCCATCACATAAAACCCTCTTCCAAATGAAGCCCCTACCAGATCATTCTCCCTGGCATGGAGTTCTATATCACGGAAGGGGATGGTAGGAACGCCTGCCTTCAGCTTCAGCCAGTTATCTCCTGCATTATAGGAGAAATAGATGCCGTACTCCGTTCCAATGAACAGTAGATCTTCAGCCTGATGGTCCTGCTTAATAACCCAAAGGATGGTCCCTAAAGGGAGATCCCCTGAGATAGATTTCCACGTACGGCCACGATTATCACTTCTGAACAGATAGGGACTATAATCCCCCACCTTGTGCGCATCAGCCACTGCAAAGACCGTATTGGCATTATGCTGGGAAGGCTCTATGTCATTGATGAAAGCGCGTTCCGGCACCCCTGGAAGTGCAGCACTTTTCCGCCAACTCTTTCCTCCATCCTCACTCACATGGATCAACCCATCATCAGAGCCTGTATAGAGTAAGCCCTCTTCTTGGGGAGACTCTGCTATGGAGGTGAGGGTGGCATACTTTGACATGGCGCCATTATCATAGAGAGCATCTACGCCTGGAACCCTATCTATCATATCCAGCTCATACCTGTTTACATTAGTGGTGAGATCCCCACTGATAGGTGTCCAGGAATGGCCCTGGTCTTCACTCTTCCAGACTCGCTGAGAACCAAAATATAGTCGTTTATGGTTATGGTGGCTGATGAGAACAGGGCTATCCCAGTTCCATCTTTCAGGTGGATCATTAGGAGCAGGTTGAGGCTGTATATTGATAACCTCTTCTGTTTTTCTGTCTAGCCTATGAAGGAGACCTCCCTGAATTTCCACGTAAACGATATCTGGATCTTCCGGGTCAAAGTGAGAATCATAGCCATCTGCCCCTAAGGGTACATACCAATCCTGGTTTCTCACACCTTCTGTATGTAGGGTTCTGGACGGTCCTATTAGGGTTCCCAGGTCTTGGGCTCCCCCCACTATATTATAGAAAGGCACTGCATTATCCAGTCCTAATTTATAGAATTGGGAGATGGGTAAATTAGGAAAGTGTCGCCAGTGTACACCTTCATCAAAGCTTTCATACACCCCTGCATCTGTCCCTACCAGCATATGATTTCCGTGTGTGGGATCTATCCACATAGCGTGGTTATCACTGTGCTTGGCTCTCCCAGTACCTAGATAGTCAAAGGTTTTTCCTCCGTCTCTGGACACATGTAGGAATACATCCATTTGGTAGATAAGGTCAGGGTTTTGGGGAGAAGCTTCTAGCTCCTGATAGTAGTGTGGGCCTGTCCCACCGGAGGTATAGCTGCTACGTTTTTCCCAGCTTTCCCCTTTATCTGTAGATCTATACAGGCCCTTTTCCTGAGGACTAGCCTCTATGGTTGCATATACTAAGTCTGGGTTTGCAGGGGTAACGGCTAGCCCTATTTTGCCCATGTCTCCTTTAGGAAGGCCGCTGCTTACTTCTTTCCATGTGTTTCCATTATCGGTAGACTTGTAAATACCTGACTGTGGGCCACCTGCTAAAAGAGCCCATACCTTTCGGCGGCGCTGGTAAGCGGCCGCATAGATAACATCAGGATTGGAGGGATCAAATTCCAGGTCAGTAACCCCTGTATGTTCATCTATGGGTAGCACATACTCCCATGTCTTTCCTCCATTAGTGGTTTTATATACCCCTCTATCTCCGCCAGAAGACCATAGCGGCCCTTCAGCTGCTACTAATACTACCTCACTATTTCTGGGATCTATGAGAATTTTACTGATATGCTCAGACTTCTTTATACCCATATTCTGCCAGCTTTTTCCGCCATTTACAGACTTGTAGACACCATCCCCCCAGCCTACGTGCCGGCCACTTACATTTTCTCCTGTTCCTACCCATACTGTCTCCGGATTATTGGGATCTATGGCTACTTCTCCTATGGAGTAGGAAGCTTGATTCTCAAACACGGGTGTCCAGCTGATCCCACTATTAGTGGTCTTCCAAAGGTTCCCTGAGCCGGCAGACACATACCAAGTGGAGGGCTTTGTGGGATGTACCGCAATATCAGAAATCCGCCCTCCCATGAGGGCCGGGCCTATGGCTCTAAATGTAAGCCCTTGAGCTGCTTTGCTGATAGCAGCTTGTGGGTCAGTTTGTGAAAAAGAAGGATTGTGAGAGAAAATAAAGACGGCTGTAAGGAGTACAGCCGCCATAAGCCGTTGCTTACACATGGTGGTTGTTCTTTAGGGTTTGCTTTCAATACCTAAGGTAACCAAAGTCAGCTTAAATCAGGTAAATGGATCTATACTATCTTATCATAAAACTTCAGGAAGATGGGGGGCAGCCTAGTGCCTATCTGTCCCATGTATTTCCTCTAGATATACAAGAAAGTGTATTTAGTCGAGATATTATGTTAGTTGGTCGATCAAATTTGTCTATTGATCGAAGGGAGTCGTATTTATTAAGTGTCCAAAAGTATATCATTACCTATGGATATTCTGTCCTACCAGGAGCAACATCCGTTCTCCTGATTCTAATTCTTTCCGTTTGTACTACTACTAACTAAAGCAAAGTGATGTGTAAATCATTCCTGCTTGCTGCTGCCATACTTTTAGGTAGTGTGCAGGCGCAAAACTCGAACATTGAAGAATTATTTAGCCGCTGGGACCAGAATGAAATCAAACCCGGAGTGGCAGTAGCCATAACTTATAAAGGGGAAACCGTCCTCCGTAAAACGGCGGGTTACGCAAATCTTGAATATAACATTCCGCTGGATGAAAACTCGGTCTTTGATCTTGCCTCTTTAGCCAAACAGTTTACTGGATTAGCCATAGCCCAACTTATATTGGAAGATAAAATACAGCTGGATAGTCAGATGGCTGATTACTTCCCTGAGCTTCCTATCCTGAAAAACATTCAGCTAAAGCACTTACTCTACCATTCAAGTGGCCTGAGAGATATATCAGAGCTATTTGACCTGGCCTATATGGGAGAGCAGTTTACCAGTAAGGAAGCCTTGGAATTAGTCCGTCTTCAAAGGGAGCTCAACTTTCCTACAGGGACGGAATCTGACTACTCCAACACTAACTACGTCCTCCTAGCCAAACTCGTGGAAAAGGTAACGGGTGTGTCTTTCCGGGAATGGAGTAACACGCATATCTTCTCTCCTCTGGGGATGAAAAATTCCTTTGCGAATGATAACCCTTTCGAACTGGTTGATAATAGGGCTATGGCTTACTATGAATCTGGGGATGGATACAGCTACCAGCAGAATAATGGTATGGCCTTGATAGGTTCTAGTGCGGTTTATAGCACCCTGGAAGATATGCTTATTTGGATGGATGCCTTACAGAATGATAAGGTTTTTCCTGAAGCCTTTAAGCTGATGAAGCAAAAAGGCAGGTTGGATAATGGAGAAGAGATAGGCTATGGATTTGGGGTAGGGATAGGTGAATTTCAGGGACAGAGCATGATAGATCATACAGGTGGTACTCCTTCAGGCTTTAGGACACTGATAGTTGTTTTCCCAGATCTGTCTCTTTCTTTCGTGGTGCTCAGCAACCTAGGGGATATAGATCCCATTGGAGATTTTGGAATGGGAATACTGTCTAATTACGTAACACCCCCTCAAGAGGAACAGCAAGCCCCAACTGCTTCAGAGCCTTCTGAAAATGACATAGTCTTATCTGAAGAATCTCTCCATAAAATCTTGGGTGAGTATCTGTTTAACAAAGAAATGAAAGTAGTGATCAGAAAAAAGGAGATAGGCCTAACAGTTCAATTAGAAGGGCAACCAGAAGTACCTGTTGCGCCTATTTCTGAAACCGTTTTAGACTTGTCTGCCATAGGTTCCACCCTTCACTTCATGGAGGAAGAGGAGGGCCTTTTTCAAAAAGCAGAAGTCCGATCAGGAGCCAGAAAAGAAGGTGAGTTAAGTAGAGTAAAGCCTGAAAAGAAAGTAGCCTTAGATTTAGCTTCCTATACGGGCATGTACTTTTGTGCAGAGTTAGGCATTTCCTGGACTTTTGCAGTGTCAGATGGAAAGCTAGTGATAGAGAATACAAAAGGAGGAGAGGTATTCTTAGTAGCAAAATCCAGAGAAGTATTCATCCCTGAAGCAGGGGTTGCTAGTAGCTTGGAATTTACCTTTGATGAAGAAGGGATTCCAAATGGTATTCTCCTGAATCGGGGAAGCAGACTGCGCAACCTAAGGTTTAGCAAACTTGCATTGAAGTAACCTATGGTTGATGGAAACATACAGCCAGGAGGCCGCATATGCTAAAAGTGCAGTCTCCTGGTGATTTTCAGGCTGATAGCCCAATTTTTCTGGGAAAGTTCCTCCGTGTAGTTGTCAGTGTATACCAGATAGATAAAGGAAAGGGGTTTATACTCCCACTGAAGGCGGGAGTTAATGTTGATATTGTCTATTTGCTGGTTATACTGGAGGTAAGTAGTCCAGTTTAGCTTATTACTGAAGAACAGCTCTGTAGTGATGCCGAGTAGGTGTAAAGGGCGCCCTTCCCCATTTTCCAGACTTATGTTATTGTACTCATAATTAGCTTCCAGGGCCAGGAGTGGGAGAAATCGGTAGCCCATTTTAGTTTCAAATCTGTTCCGATTTCCCTGGTAGAAGCTACCACTTTGAAAGTTTACTGAGCCATAGATTTTTTGAGTGTAATCTGAATTGAAGCCCATTCTAACAGCTGTGTTCTGGTAAGCGCCTGCTAGGACCAGGTTCCCATTTCTGAGCGGATCAAAGGCATATTTTAAGTTGACCTCATCATGATAAAAGTTCACGTAGGCTGACATTTGATTGGCGAAGAAGACGGCCATGTTATAGAAATAGTTGGTCTCCAGATGTTTATTGTCCTCATCCCAGAATACATTGGTCTCTGCAAACACAGGCCGATAGCTTTGGATAACTGATTGATCCTTAGGGAAGACATTCAGAAGGACAGATTGGGAGAATTGAGAATACCCTTCTCGTATGACCTCATCATTCAGAGCATCATAGTTATTAAGCCTGGGGACAAAGCCTATGTCTGTTAGGTAGTTACGGCCTACCTGATTCACCTTAGTGCTGAAGCTTAGCGTTCGGGTGTTATAGTTATTCTCAAGGGTAAAAGCGTGATTAACTCCTGTTATTTGATCACTCAAGCTCTGGCTAATGCCAGCAAATCCAGACCATTTTCTATTATTACTCAGGTAGTTGGCTTTAGCGCCTATCACTCTGTTATAATCTCCTCTAGCTTGTCTATTGACTAGGTAGGCGGTAGCATTGAATACAGGCCCAAACTGCTGCTTGATAGCGGCAACGGTATAATTCTGGGTATTTCCCTGCTCATTCTCCTTACTTTGTACATTCAAGACCCCTATGCGTGTAGTAGGGGCTAAGTTCCCTGAGAGTTTCACGCCAAGGAGAATATCTTCTGAGGCTCCTATAAATCTGGAGAAAAAGGGATTGATGTTAGTAGCTAACTGAAGGGTAGTGAACATATCACTATTCTCAATGAAGAAATTTCTTCTCTCCGGAAAAGCGATGGAGAACCTGGTAAGATTGGTTACCTGCTGGTCTACATCTACTTGGGAGAAATCTGGATTCAGCGTAGCATCTATCCTTAGGCCATCTGTGAGCTTGTATTGTAAATCTAGGCTGGGCTGTAGGGTAGTAGTTTCATCACCTTCTATATTGTCCTCAGCATAGGAAGCGGTGAGGGAAGGAATAACCATAGCCTTAGCAGACTTGGAAGGCTGTAATTGTGCTATGTCCAGCTTTTTCAGGAAGCGTGTATCATACTGAAAAAAGCCTCTGGGAAACTTATTCCAGACGGTATACATTCTTTGGCGCGCATCACGGGTGTAGAATTGAAAACTCCAGGCAGAGATATGCTGGTCATAGCTTATAGCTGTTAGCGGAATGTGGAATTCATAGACTTTATCTGTCCCCTCTACAGCAGCTCCTCCCTGCCAGATGGCATCCCAACTCAGATTAGCATCTTCAAAATTAGCTATAAGGGCATCTAATTGGGCACCTTTCCCATTGAGCGCAAAGAGGTAGCCTCTATTCTGATTACTGTATGGGTCAATTACAATTCCTACGCCATCACTCAGGTGAAAGCCGGAACTATAATCATCTCGCTTTAGGCTGTTGACCCTTACCACTGAGCTACTGTCATGGTATACAAAGGCGATGTTAAGGTAGGTTCCATTATGGAAGACATATACATCTGTATCATTATGAGCGGCTCCTTCATTAATGGGAAAGAAGTTTTGAAAATTTTGGAATGGGGCTATCTGCTTCCAGACTTTCTCATCCAGTTTTCCATCCGCTTGTATGTCAGCTTGAAAGAAGGGAATCTGTTGGGCGTGGGTAGTACAGTGGATTCCCACCCAAAGAAATATCAGTAATGGACTGTATCTGAGAAATGACAATAGTAGCATCTGTAGTTGGATCATTGTGGAAATAGATGTCCAACATAGGGCTAATTAGGGTTCAGAAAGGAGAAAGTAGAAGGATGAAAGGAAAGGGTATATGAATCGCTTTTTACTTCGGTATTACTGATTTTGGAGAGCATATAGGCTTGGCAGGGGCATTCGTCTACAAAAGGGCGATGCTCGTATACTAATAGTCTGTCAGCATACGCAAAATGCATATTTTAATGAGATGCGAGGATTTCTAACACATGCCGGAATCTGGATAGGTGTTTATGTGGTCTACACCTATATGACCTCCTACTATGATGATCTCAGGGTAACTGCACTGGTCAATATATTGAATGTTTTCCTCTTCGCTCTGGCGTATTACCTCCTAAAGTATGTTCAGATTCCCTATCTCTATGAGCAGAAAAAAGTTATTCTCTTCGTGATAAGCCTGCTGGCTTCTGCTTTTGTACTAAGTGCCTTTTGTAGAATGAATGGCTATTTATGGATGGATAACCTTCATGGGAAGAATCCTGATGATATTCCCTTTATGACGCCAGGGTCTTATCTTCTTAAGAGTATTCGGTTTTACACGCCTGCGCTTGCGTTTCTAGCATGGGAAGCACATATGGAAAGGAAGAAGGACCTGAATAGGATGCAACTCCTTGAAAAAGAGAAAATTACAAATGAATTAAAATTTCTTAAGGCACAGATTAACCCTCACTTCCTTTTTAATACCCTCAATAATCTGTATTCCTATGTACAGACCCAGTCTCCTAAGGCGCCTAAAATGATCATCTATCTATCAGGTATTTTGGACTACGTACTCTATAAAAGCCAACAAGAGCGGGTACCCTTAAAGGAGGAGGTAGATACTATTAAGAAATTTATCAAGCTGGAAAGCATAAGATACGGTGATCGATTGACTGTACATTTAAAAGAGGATTTTAATGGGCACTCTTACATTTCTCCGCTAATATTACTCTCCATTGTGGAGAATGCGTTCAAGCATGGCGCTAGTGGAGATATCGATTCTCCCACCATAAAAGTAGATATATCTGATGATGAGGACTCCATTTATTGTAGGGTATGGAATACTAAAAGCCAGTATACTGGAAAGCTAAATGATGAGTATAAAGAAGGGATAGGGCTCAACAATCTGATTAGGCAGTTGGACTTAATATACCCTGAAACATATAAGCTGACGGTAAAGGATGAAAAAGATAGCTTTAGCCTAAGTGTTCAATTACAATCTATGTATGAGAAAGATCAGATGTTTATTAGTGGATGATGAGCCCCCTGCTCTGGAGCTGCTGGGGAAATATGCGTCCATGATAGAGCAGCTAACCGTAGTAGGGATTAGTTTAAGTGCAGTAAAAGCCTTTGACATTCTGAACAAGGAAAAGGTAGATCTCATGTTTCTTGACATTCAGATGCCTGTACTCAATGGGATAGATTTTCTCAAAACCTTACAGCATCCTCCTGCTATCATTCTCACCACTGCTTATAGAGAATACGCCTTGGACGGCTATGACCTGGACATTATAGATTATCTCCTAAAGCCCATCCCCTTTGAACGATTTCTAAAAGCCATAGAGAGATTCAAAGCTAGAAGGTCAGCAAGTGTAGCTCCTGCTACCCAAGTGGAAGAAACACTTACCTTCTTTTTTTGTAAGGTAAACCGTAGCCAGCATAAGGTATTTTTTGATCAGATTCTCTATGTGGAGAGCCTCAAAGATTATGTGAGAATACACACCACCAAGGAAAAATTGGTAGTAAAAGGAAACCTCGGGGCTTATATGCGCATACTACCTCCCCAGCAGTTTACCAGGGTGCATCGCTCATTTACCGTAGCTAACCAGCATATTACAGCCTATAACCAGCATAGGGTAAGTATAGGTGAAATAAAAATTCCCATCGGAGCTAGCTACCGAGAAGCTTTCCAGCAACGCATGGTCCAGGGTCAAAACTGAGGAAAGTTATCCTGTGAGGAAAACCCTAACTATTCCCAAATACTTATTAACTTAATTCTCACCCATACCTAATATCTTTTTATGAAAGAGAACTTTGTTAATGCGCTCACCCGAATGAATCCCAACTTTACTCCCACGGAAATAGAGATGGGAATGCAGTCCTTGGAGCATAAGCACTTCAAGGCAAAAGATATTATTTCTGAGGAAGGGCAGGTAGCGGAGTATCTATTATTCGCAGACAGTTCCATCATTCGCTGTTATTACCATGATCAGGAAGGAGAAGAGTGTACGCTTTGGATGAAACCTGAAAGAACTTTTCTGGCAGAATATAAAAGCTTTACCTCTGGTGAGCCTTCCAGGTTTAGCCTTCAGGTGTATGAGGATACAGAGGTAATGATGATTAGGAGAAAAGAACTCCTACAACTCTTTCAGCAAGCTAATAATTGGTCGTTATTTGGAGTACACCTAACAGAGCATTTACATGCTACCCTCATAGATGTGTTTGTGAATCTGCTCGCCAATGACGCTACTAGTAATTACCGTTACATAGAATATGCCTTTCCGAGATTTTTACAAGTAGCTCCCTTAAAAGATATAGCTTCCATGCTACAGATCTCACAAGTAAGCCTTTCCAGAATACGATCCGGGAATCAGCTGAAAGCGTAATTTTTTAACAAATGTAAAATGGATTGAGGGACAGATTGATCAGTTTTGCCTAGAGAATGAAATCAGTCTGTAATGCGAAAGTATATCCTACTCTTATTCACGATGTCAAGTATTGCTACCATGGCCCAAAACGGAAAAGCCAGTACCACAAAAAAAACGTTCCAGCGTACCACCTCTATTAATCAGCTGATAGAGGCTGAGCCTTCTGTCGTATGGTCTCTTCTAAGTGATGCAGCAGATATGCCCAGGTGGAACTCTACTATCATTTCTTTAGAGGGGCGCATCAAAGAAAAAGAAAAGATCAAGCTGACCAGCACATTAGATCCTAGTAGAACCTTTACCCTAAAGGTGAAGGAAGTCATACCAGAAAAAAGACTGGTATGGGGAGATGCTATGGGAGAAAGAATCTATACGCTGGAGAAGAGAGGAAGTGCCACCTTCTTTAGTATGGAAGAAAAAATAGGCGGGCCTATATTCCCATTATTTGCCAATAAAATTCCTTCTTTCGATCAGTCCTTCGAGCAGTTTACGGCAGACCTGAAAAGAGAAGCTGAGTCTATAGCTAATAACTGATAGTATGCCTTTAGCATGATTACAGGCTGAATGTATGGACATTCACCCGCGTCTCATGCTATAGAGGATAGCCTAATAGGTAAATGATCTTTCCTCCTCTTCCGTTATCCATTTTTCCACTCCTCCATTGATAGCTAGGAGCATCTATAGAGTGGGTGAGTTCATCCAGGTCGGAGGGGGCATATAGCCTAAAAAGGGCCATACAGCCATCTATCATGGTTATGAGGGGCAGGACAGGAATCAGGTAGGTGAAGATAAGTCTACCAAAACGAAAAGGCTTTACAAGAGGAGCCGTTAGGAGGACTGTAAGCGGTACAAATATGGTCATTCCTACCACTTGCCATAGGCTATCATTATTTCCCTCCACTACAGCTACCGGATTACCACGGGCTACAATTTGCTCAAGTAAGCTACTAGCCTCTTCTTGCCTGAGTTGATGAAACCCGTTTACACTCAGATATAGCCCTTTCTGCTTTTCCTCATAGAGGGAGAGCTTGGCTGCTATAATGTGTATATCATCATCCAGGTAAGGCTTGACAGTCTCTATACCAGCTCCGCTTTCATGTCCTATGTTCAGAATGGTACGATTCTCAGTATGCGTCAATGCCTCCTCTATGACCGGCATAAAGGGTTTGGCAGCGCCTATTTTCCCTACAAACCAAGTCATGAATTCTTTCACCATTGTTTTGAGGTAGTTAGGGACCCAGGCTTGGCTGAGAAATTGGGGAGTATGTTTGCGTTTCATGATGAATTGATGGCTTAAAATCTTATTTTAGTCCAAGTGTACTAAAAAATTAGACCACTTGTACTAAAAAGATGAAAAAAACGAGAGAAAATATTCTCACTACCTCCAGAAGCTTATTCAATGAGCATGGAGTGGCAGATGTATCCTTACGGAGGATCGCGAGAGAATTAGGGATTAGCCATAGTAATTTGATCTACTACTTCAAGACTAAGAATGAGCTGATAGAGCAGCTACATCTTGACATTTTAGCTAGGGCTAAATCAGAAAATGAGCAATTACAAGCGGTAGATAATAGAATTGCTGGGCTGAGAAGGACTATGCTGTCTGGTTTTCAGGTGCTTTATGACTACCGCTTTTTTATGCTGGATCTTCCCTATATCATGAAGGAGAATGCAACCCTACATCAGTTCTTCATGGAGGTAGAGAAACTACGAGCAGATATGTATGTGCGCGAAATCCAGTTTTGGATAGAAAAAGGGTGGATGCGGCAAGAAGCTTACCAAGGAGAGTATAGTCAGCTAATAGAACGCATAAGAATATTCAGTGATTTCTGGCTCTCTTCTCTTCAAATTTACCATAAGGGAGAACCCCAGGATATGATCAATAAACAGGTAGACCTATTCATGTCTATGTTCTTTCCCTACCTGACTGCCGAGGGGAGAAATAAATACCTGGATGATAATAAACTATAAGAACCAGCCATATATTTTTCAGTATATTTAAGTGGGTATTTTACCTTACTGACCCTTAATCCAATAAGTCATGGCTAAGCTAAAAAAGGTATCCAAAAAACAACTCTGGTGTTATTTTATCCTGGTAGCTAGGTGCTTACTGGCTTGTACCTTTTTGGGTTACGGCTTGGGAAAGCTTGCGGGAGGTCAGTTTGGTATTTCTGAGGAAGAATTACTAACCCCGATCAAAGAATTAAGCCTGTTTAAGATAGGATGGTACTTATTTGATTTTCAGCCATTCAAGACTTTCATAGGCTTATCTCAAGTCTTATGTGCTGTATTACTCCTCTGGAATAGAACGGTTATCCTAGGGGCTTTTCTTTTCATTCCTATTGCCCTAAATATTCTCATCATAGATATCACCATCATGCCTCCTAGTTTGAAAGCTATGTTTACTGCCAGACTTTCCTTATATCTTTTATGGGCAGTGCTGATTTTATGGTATTACAGAGATAGACTAAAGGTAGTATGGGAAGCCTTATGGAGTAAGGTTCAGACCCAAATTTCATTCCCCATCTGGATGTATGTAAGTATTCCCTTAGCTATGATGTTATTAGAATTTGGTCCAGCCGTATTTATGGGTCTGTTATTTGAACCAGCTAAAGTGGTTGAAAGCTTTTCCAGCTTATTCAGTTACGTATTCTAGGGCTTCAGGTGTATAATCCTATCTCAGCCTAACTGTTAGCGTAGTGTCTGATGGTAGGTCAAACACACATTTCTCAAAAGCGGGTGTACCCAATAAACGCTTAGGGTTATTGGAGAAACCATAGGGTTCTGAAGGCATCCTAAAAAGACCGTCTAGGCTGAGCTTTCCATCATCATCTACATCGTGATATAGGCTTAGGGTATAGCTGCCTGACTGTACATTCTCATATATAATGTATTCCGTGGACTGAGAAATGAGGTTAATTTCGGCGTACTTACAGGTAGAGGGGCAGCCCTCTTTCTGCTTGTATAAACAGGCGCGTAGGCTACGTACAAGAGGATAGCTAGTACTTTTCTCATGTGCTGACTATTTGGGTGGTTTTACGAAAGAAGTAATAGGCCATGGCTCCATTAATGATCCATGAAAACCAGGCAGCAAATCTGTACACCGGAATGAAGGGAACATCTGTTAAGAGGGGGATGAGTAGAAAGGTCCGTAGGGTGATAGCTGAAAAGGTGAAGCCGTAATTGAGAAACATCCACATCTTGTGCTGTATGAGTTCTTTTGTCCTTGCTGCTATGATTCCCCTTATCAGGGAGAATATCCATAAGCAGGCCAAGGTAGAAAACCCTAAACCGGAGATCCAGCCTCCCATAGCAAAGGGAGCTACTCCAAATCCTGCCAAGCCGCTAAGTAGCACACTTACCGCATACAGGTAGCCTACGGGTTTATGAGTGCGTGAATAGGTTCTCAAGAAAAAGGGATATAATTGGAAAGGCCCTGAGAAAATAGCTATGATCCCACATAGGACATGTATACGGAACATAAGCTTATACAAGTCAAACTGGGCAATCTGCTTTCCTATGAGGATACCTGAATCAGGGGGGAGTAAATAATGCCAGCTCATGATGAGCATAGACATGGCTCCTATGAGAAAAAATCCGAAGGTGAGTTGTTTTCGCATATCTCAAACATAGGCCGGTGGAAACTCCTATGCCTGAGCATGTGGCTAGTAGCAGCTTTTTGGGATAGTTGGTAAGTATTTGGGGTAGGTAACAAAGAGCTGTGACCACTGTCAAGCTTGCAAGCGTTGGTAATGCGCTCGTATGGTACTGATATACTTCCGGGAAACGGGAATAGCTACATTTAGATACCTAAGATGGAGGCTTAGTCCTTGCGCATTTCCACTAATGCTATCTACTTGCTGTAAGTTAACTAGATATGATCTGTGGCATCTAATGAGATAAGCTGAGCTTAACTGCTGCTGGAAAGACTGTAACGTTATCCTATGGATACTTCTCTTTCCTTCAGTGGTATAAACGTAGAGGTAGTTCCCACTGGCATTAGCGTAGAGAAAGGTATTTTCCCGTAGCACAAACGCTTCCTCTTTTAATTGGGTGTGAATGTGATGGGCTCTGTCAGTTACACTGCCTTTGTCCTCTTCTATCCATGTCTCTAGCTGCTGTGCGGTAGTGGTATTTCTTTTCAATTTTTGATTATGGCTGAATAGTACATAAAAGCCTATAGGGAAAATACCTAGAACCATAGTTCTGATGATGATCCATATATAGTTCTGCCAACTAAAATCCAGCTCATTGAGGTAGTTGATGTATAAGCCATTTAAAGTAGCTATGATAAAAAGGGCCATAGCATAAAAACATAGTTGGTGCCAGACTCTCCACTTATTTTCTGAGAAAATGGTAGGAAGTAGATTAGGGAGAACTACCTGAAAAAGTAAAAAAACAGCGGATGTAATAATCCCGAAAAAGAGGACCTCTGTATGCGTGTAGGCGAGGATATTCAGGTCAAATGGCTTAAAAAACCATAGAAACCCGGCTATGAACAGGCCGAATGATATCGAATAAATCACCCCTTGAATACCGCTATCTGGTAAAGGGTAAGACTGCAATAATAGCTTCCTTAGAGAATACATGAATAAGCAAACAACGATTCAATGGTAGCAAGTATAAGATACTCCTTTGTCCTAAAGCTACACATTTCATTCTGATTTAGGTTGGATCAAAACACCAGCAAAAAGAAAGGTTATGGCTGCTATGGTTAATAGAATGCCAGGGAGAATAGCCCCTAAGAAAAATGCAAGCCCGCTATCTATCAAGATAAGCACCGTTAGCACCCATAAGACTTTTCTCCCTTCCTGATTCATAAAAAGAGGGAGTAGCCCTAGGACAGCTAGTCCAGTGAGATGAATAGAGGGATGGAGAAATAAAACGGGGACTATGTCCTTGAGAAAACCAGATGCATCAGACTCTTTGATGGCATCACTCACAAACCCCAATCCACTTCCGTGAAAACCTGCCATAAGAAGGAGAAGGATACTCCCAAAGATGATGCAAAGTCGATAAAATCTGGGTTTACTATCCATAAGGTTATCGTTTTCTCTTTCTATACTCATCCCAAGTCCTGGTACCTCCATATAGGGTACCATTTATTACCAGAAAATCAAAAAAGACCATTTTTTCTGTAGGATAAATGAGATTCCAGCTAAGGCCATTATCCGCTGATCTATGGACACCATAGTTATTACTCAGCAGTAGGGAATCCCCTACCTGCACAATTTCATACACATAAGATCCTTCTCGGGGCTGATAGAAGGTTTCTTGCCAGGTTTTTCCCCAGTCATCAGAGTAGATTAAATCACCATTGAGTACCAGCTCATAGACTCTACGGCCAATGTTATGAGTATAGTGGACAGCCCCTTCTTGTCGGATCCATCTCCAGCTTTTTCCTCCATTCTCTGAAAGTAAAGTGCCCTGACTGCTACCGGCTACCAGCTTGCCGTTATACCCATACATACTCAGCACCTGTGGCCCTGTATGTACGGCCTCCCAATGACTACTTCCTTTTTTACTTCTGTAAATGCCTATATCCGTTCCCACAAATAGATAGCCCTCATATTCATAAATAGCCTGAATACTTAGGGTAGGTAAATCATAGTTGAGAGATTGCCAGCTAGCCCCTTCATCTGGAGAATGATAAATGCCTTTCCTAAATACCCCCACATACACGTTATCTCCATCTATATGCAGCGCA
>JBCCLI010000111.1:0-16525 GCA_039026975.1 Bacteroidota bacterium
CGCTCTGTAGGACATGAAGGACGTAATACGTGAACCAGCAGCAAAGATGGAACGAGCTACAGAGGGATTGTTATTTCCCTGTACACTCAATACGTTCTCCCAGTTGGTACCATTGATAAATCCAGCACCGTCAAATAAGGCCTCAGCATCAGTATAAGAGTAGGCAATACTACCTGTAAATCCATTATCGAAGGCTTTAGTCAGCTGAGCAGTGAAGTTCAAAGTATATCCGTCATTCGTATTATCTACCAAGATAATATCATTATAAGTAGGATCTATAGGGTTACTGTAGTCAAACAGAGGTCTATTGTCAGCCCCTACCTGATTTTGGGTACTTGGCCTTAGGTTTACATTAGTAACATCAATGTTATTAATGGTCTTAGTAAAGGTAATTTCAGCCGTACCCTGAAGTCCCCATGGTAGCTTCTGGTCTACCGCAGCACTAGCTCTGAATATCTGAGGATACTTAAAGTCTTCTACAAATAAGTCTACATCACCTGTAGGAGAGGTAGCGGTAAATAAATTAGATGCCCACTGCTCCTGATTAGGGAATATGGGTGCCTGATTAACGCCAGCTATAACAGTAAAGGCGGAGTTTTTTCCGTTACGGATAAACTGACCTCCTGGCCATACCCATGGCACACGGCTGGTGAAAATACCTGCTCCACCACGAATCTGCGTTTTCTTTTCTCCTCCTACATCCCAGTTAAATCCTACACGGGGGCTCCATAGTACCTGTGTCTTAGGAGCTACAGCTGCTCTGGCTCCATTTAGGTTATAAAACTGCTCTATAGCTGTAACGGATTGAGTATTGAACTCATCATTAGTAACCGGAGGATCTTCCAGGAATACAGGTATGTCAGCACGTATCCCTAAAGTAAGCTTAAACTCATCACTTACCTGGATTTCATCCTGAGCGTAGAAAGCCATTTGAAGTGCATTGAATGTAGGCCCTAAGGTCTCCGCATCATCCCCAAAACGGATAGAGGTTTGCCCATCACTTAGCTGCTCATGTCCAAAGAGAACCAGGTCTGGGTCTTCCCCTGCCAAGAATCTGTTTAACCCATCAAAGAAGTATTCATATCTAGGCGTAGAGAAAATGGTAAATAAGTTCTGAATCTGGAAAAACTCATTGTGTGTACCGAAGGTGAAGTTGTGTTTACCAGTTGACAGGGTAAAGTTATTAGTCAAGGTATACACATCCTGGAATACTATATTAGAGTAGGAGAAGTTATCTGTACCTACTACGATAGTCCCAATCCCATCATCTAATCTCACCTGTGGGAAAGGATCTCCCAATATATCTCTATCATCCCTTACGATAGTAGCACCCAAGATCAGGTTATTAGACATATTGGTGCCTATGGTACTTTTTAATTCTATGGCGGAAGAATTGGTAGTAGAAGGGAAGATATATCCTGTTTTCTCAAATGGGATTGAGGTATTACTAGGAGCAGGATGTATTTCGGTCGTTGCTTTAGCGTAAGAGTGGCGTACCGTCAGTTTATTATTATCATTGATGTTCCAGTCCAGTTTTACGAGTACCTTGTCTCCTTCTGTAGTCTGAGGAGAATTCAAATATCCACCTGGATCATATCCGAAATCACTAATGAACCGTTGGCGTACTTGTTCCAGGACGCCTAAAATATCTCCAGAGCCGGTGGCACCTGCATATTGCTCAGCTACAAAGGGACGTGGCTCCTCACGTCTTTCCAGCTCAGCATTTACAAAGAAAAACAGCTTATCTTTAATAATAGGCCCTCCCACGCGGAATCCATAGGTCTGTGAGGTGAAAGGATCTAGTTTGGTTCTTTCTGCACCGGCTACATCAGTGGGTGTTTTTCCTGCCAGGTCTTCATTTCTCAAGAAATAATAAGCAGAACCGGTTAGGGTATTAGTTCCAGAACGGGTTACAGCATTAACTCCTCCCCCAGCAAAACCACCAAGTTTTACATCATAGGGCGCAAGCACTACCTGTATCTGCTCTAAGGCATCAGGAGAAATAGGAGAGATCCCTGCCTGTCCACCGTTAGTACCTGTATTGGCCAGACCAAAGATGTCATTATTTACCGCTCCATCAATATAAATGGTATTAAAACGGTTGTTTACCCCTGCAAAAGAGATAGCTCCACTGTTTACTGCTCCATCATTTCCAACGGCAGCCTGTGGGGTAAGTCTCAGGAAGTCATTTAATCTCCTACTGGAAGTAGGGATAGTATTAATGGCTTCTTCACTCACATAAGTTTCAGAACCTGTACGGTTACCATCAAACAAGTCCCCTGCTGTGGAAGTAATCACTACTTCATCTAGGACTGTAGCTTGCTCAGAAAGATCAATATCCAAGCGAAACGCCTGCCCTAATGTTAGGAAGATCCCTTGTTGAACATTATCCCCAAATCCCAAAAACTTGGTAGTTACTGTGTAAGGTCCACCCACTTGCATGTTAGGGATCCGATAGTAACCTTCATCATTAGAAATAGCTCCATACCTGGAACCAGTAGGAGTGTGTACGGCTAAAATAGTCGCACCAGAAACAGGATCACCTGCTTCACTTAATACCTGACCGTTCATTCTCGAAGTGGTAGATCCCTGCCCATAAACGGCAGAGTACCCCATACCCACGAGAACTAGACAGAGGCTTAGTAATAGTTTTCTCATATTACTTAGGTTAGAAAAAATGTAAAAAGGGTTTATATGAATGAAACATCATTGAACACATACTTGGCTATAATTGAATGTTGATGGTAGGACGACGAAAAACTGGATTATCTGGGAGCAGAAGAGACGAACGGGGACATGTCCCTATTATTGGCACAACCAGACGGCTAAATTGTTGAAGCTCTGAGAAAGAAATCATTATTTCTACAAGCTTACCTATTTTGCTAACATACCCCACTTCTCAATAATGGCAGCAAAGTAAAGAAATGAATTTTGATTTCGTAACATACTGAGGACAATTTTTTTAAAATGACATCAGATTAGCCCTAGGCCTAAGGGTTTTTTACCCTTTATTTCATGATGCTAACATCTATCAAGACCCATTTCCGGAAATTTCTCCAGCATATTAAACGGGAGAATTGTATATTATATAGCTCCACGATAGTATTATGTAGGTGGAGACCTTATGTTGTTATGAGAAAGAATGCGCTCTGCCTGCTAGTAGTGGGCTTACTCCTTGCATCTGCTTTTCCCTTGCTTGCACAAGAAAGCGGTCCTGCTTTCCTGCATAATAATCACAAACATAAACTCAAAAAAAAGCTTCCCAAAAAGCTTCTTAAGGAAAAGTCTCCCTTCAGTTATAGACCTCCTGCTTCAGATAAGCGTGCCAGGTTAGTGACTTCTAAAAGGCATAAAATTGAGCTTTTTCCGGTGCTAACCATTTCGGATGATGTACCTGCCCATATGTATCCCATTAGGCCTAAACAGAGACCTGCGAGAAAGTACCTGCGGAAAAAAAGAAAAAGAAATTACCCTCATACAACTGCCTACAGGTGATGAGGGTAATTCCCGTTAATAACCAATTATATTAGAAAGAGTAAACTGCTGCTACTAAAAACTGGGTGGCAGAACCAGTACCTGCACCATCACTATCTATAAAAATATCTTCTCCAGAGAAATCAGTTCTGAACTCAGGAATGAGGATTAGAGGCCCGTTCCCTATATTAGCTGAAAGAGTAATGGCATCTACAGAAGTTTCTGTTCCCTCCAGAAGAATTCCTGAGGCTTCACTTTCTTCAAAATGCTCGTAGCGCAATCCTAATGCCAGGATATCAGATACGCTGTAGTTAGCATATAAAGCTGCTCCAGTAAAGGAACTCTTACGGGAATCCTCTTCTATGCCATCTGTGTAGTGAGCTGCGTTTAGCCCCAGCATAAAATCATCAGAGATTTGATAAGTAGTGGTTAGGTCTATCTCTGTGTTATTGGGGCCATCTTCTGGTCCAAACTCAGTGGTAAAGTTAATGTAGGCGTCCCACCCTTCTACTGGAGAAATAGACAGCTGAGCACCAAAGTTATTCAATCCAAATTCAGGATCAGCATCATACACATTCCACTGGTTAAATACACCTACCATTAGTCCTATATTATCAGTAAGAGCAAAGTCAAACTTTACCCCCGCATTTTGGAAGGGACCATTGGTGAAGAGATAGGAGGTAGAATAGTTGAAATTCCCAGTAGGAGAGATAATCTCATATCCTACGAAGGTACCCATATATCCACCTGTTACAGTTACATTTTCACTGAGGGCGTAGGAAACATATAAATTTTGGATGTTTACATCTCCTGCAGGTAGAGACTGCTGGTCCCCTCTAGGACCGAAAGCTACCTCTCCTACGAATGAGGCTTTTCCTACGGTTTTCTCCAGAACTATGTCAATCATACCCAGAGATACAGAGTTTTGGGCATCAGCAAAGCTGGTTCCTATGTTAGCACTCCCGGAGAAATCATACTTGTAGTAGGTATCTACAGACCCCGAAATACTTAATGCCGAGGTTTCTTGTGCCTGTCCTTGAGTGAATGTGAAAAGACACAATACTGTCAAAAGACTTAAGATGTTTTTGGTTTTCATTTGAAATATGGTTTTGAAGCTTAGGTTAGACATTATTAGCCCCTATATTTAGCCGTCAGGTTCACTCAGGATGGGGACAAGAGCCCCCCTCTTGGGGGAGCTTTTATCTCCTTACCTAATAGAAATGACAGTAAATACTAGTATTGAAAAAAGGCTATTAGAAAAGTTGAACTATGGATATGTTACTCGTCGAATACGATGGTATATCCTCTGATCCCATGCTCATGGCTATCGAGTCCTGAAAGCTCATGCTCCTCAGACACTCTGATACCAAAGGCAGTTTTGAGTACATAGAAGAACAGGAAGGCCGAGCCAAAGGCAGCTGCTCCACAGGCTAATACACCTACTAGCTGGTTTACAAACTGAGCTCCTCCTGCCATATCTCCAAAAATACCTACTGCCAGGGTACCCCATATACCACATGTAAGGTGTACAGAGATGGCTCCTACACAGTCATCTAATTTTAATTTGTCAAGGAATACAGCAGAAAGCACTACTAATCCGCCAGCAATCAGACCGATAACCATGGCCTCTACAGGGCTCATTTGGTCAGCTCCTGCAGTGATACCTACCAGGCCTGCAAGGATACCATTTAATACCATTCCCAGGTCTAAACGCTTGAACATAATGTAAGCCATTACTAATCCACCTATGGCACCTGTGGCAGCTGCTAAAGAAGTAGTAACTAATACTAAAGAAGTAGCCGCAGGGTCAGCAGAAAGAACAGAACCACCATTGAATCCAAACCACCCTAGCCAAAGTAGGAATACCCCTATTACAGCTAAAGGAACGCTAGAACCAGGGAAATCATTTACTTTTCCATCTTTATATTTTCCTATTCTAGGGCCTAAGAGAATTACACCTGCCAGAGCACCCCATCCACCTACAGAATGTACTAAGGTAGATCCTGCAAAGTCATAGAAACCATCAGCACCCATAAGACCCAGGCTACTTAGAAATCCACCTCCCCACTGCCATGAACCTATGATAGGGTAGGAAAGCCCCACAAATAGTACAGTAAAAATCAAGTAGCTACTGATTTTGATACGCTCAGCTACAGCACCAGATACGATGGTAGCAGCAGTAGCTGCGAACATTCCCTGAAATAGGAAGTCAGTCCAATAGGTATAGCCTGCATCTGCGTAGCCTACGCCTAAGCCCGCTTCATCAGTGGCAATACCAAATCCCGCGAAGCCGAACCATGAGCCTAGGGCAAAATCTCCTGGATACATCAGAGCAAACCCGAATAGCGCATAGGTTATTAGACCTATAGCTGGTGTAAGTGTGTTTTTGAATAGAATATTTACGGTATTCTTAGCTTGGGTAAAGCCGGCCTCTACGCCCGCAAATCCCAGGTGCATAATGAACACCAGTGCAGTAGCTAGCATCATCCAAACGTTATTGGCAACGAATGCGGATGCTACATCTCCTGCTTCAATTAGTGAAGTAAGTTTCTCTTCCATGTAATAAGTGAGTTAGTAAGTCGAACAAGTACGTAAAGGATGTTAGTCAATCATCTTCTGGCTCAAAAGTATAAAAAAATCGTACAATTGGATCGATGTTGATGAAGAATTAATAAAAATTATAACGTATGAATGTAAAATTGTTAAATTAACTTGGCTCCTATGATTCTATCATTTTTGAAAAAAGGAAAGAGAAGTAGGTAGGGATAAAAAGATTTGAGATAAAGTGGCAGAAAAATAGATTGAATAACTATTTGTTAGTTAATATGCTGATAATGAGTAATCTAACCTAGTTTTTGCCAATCATACTAAGACTTCACGAAGTATAATTATGCGTATGTGAATAATATTACATGTCATGGACTAAATTATTATTCAATTTTTAATGCAGTATGTGGATAATATGTGGATAACTTTTTGTATTAATGATAATTTGTGGGCTATTTATTACCATTTTATCAAAATGAGTGACTTTTTTTAATAATTTTGAAAATAAGCTATCAAAGAGACGATTTCCGGAGAGTGGGAAATTAGCTTATTAGTACAGGCTAAAAATGTGAGTATAAGTCAACTTCATGCTAATAATGGCTAGAAGGGGGGAAGCGAGTTGGAAGAAAGGGTTAATTATTTACTCTTCAAATTATCGATTTTCTTGTAAGATTTTTGGCAATTTGTATATATTTGGCCTTCTTTTTAAAGAAAATGTTAGTTAATCCTTCTGTAAGTATCAGTGATACAGTGCATTAGCATGATATGGTGAATGCCTTCGTGTTCTTCACTGCAAGCAAGCTGGTACATTTAAGTATCAAATAGTCCTTATTGAAACCCATTTTCAAAACCATAATAGTAATATGTCACACGTAAAGCTTGAATACATTTGGCTGGATGGTAACAGCCCTACTCAGAGCTTAAGAAGTAAAACCAAGATTCTTCCTGCTTCTAAATTTAGTGGTAAGCTGGAAGAGGCACCTATGTGGTCGTTTGACGGTAGTTCCACTATGCAAGCTGAGGGTAATTCTTCAGACTGTCTATTGAAGCCTATTGCCGTAGTTCCTGATCCAGGAAGGCTAGGTACAGGATATCTGGTTATGACAGAAGTATTAAACGCTGATGGTACTGCCCATGAGTCTAATGGCCGTGCTACCATAGATGATGATGACAAGGATTTCTGGTTTGGATTTGAGCAAGAATATTTTCTCTATGACCCAGAAACTGATAAGCCCCTGGGATTTCCCGCGAATGGATATCCAGAGCCTCAAGGCCAGTATTATTGTTCTGTAGGGGCAGCTAATGCATATGGAAGAGAGATTGTAGAGGAACATCTTGAACTCTGTCTGCTAGCTGGCCTGAATGTAGAAGGTATTAATGCTGAAGTGGCAGCTGGTCAGTGGGAGTTCCAGGTCTTTGCTAAAGGTGCTGCAGAAGCAGGGGATCAGGTATGGCTATGCCGTTATTTGCTAGAAAGAACGGCTGAAAAGTACGGAATAGCTATCAACTACCACTGTAAGCCAGTATTAGGAGACTGGAATGGATCTGGTATGCATGCAAACTTCTCTAATTCTACTCTAAGAGAGGCTGGTAATAAAGCTACCTATGATGAGATTTGCGCTAAATTTGGTGCTTCTCCTGAAGTCATCAAAGCCTGTATAGATGTGTATGGTGAGGATAATCACCTACGCTTAACGGGTCTGCATGAAACACAGGCCATAGACAAGTTTAGCTATGGAATTTCTGACCGTGGTGCTTCTATTCGTATTCCTATTGCTACAGTAGAGAATGGATGGAAAGGATGGTTAGAGGATAGAAGACCTAATTCTGCTGCTGATCCATACAAAGTAGCTTCAATCATCATTAAAACTGTAAATAGCTAGTCACGCTTATTCGGTTTAAGAATATTTTGTAGAGAGCCTTTATGAATCCTTCATAAGGGCTTTCTCATTTTTTGTATGTATTTGGTGGGTAAACAACTTTAGCGCATCTACTATTTCTTGGGGAGACTCCCATATAAGCATATGACCTGTATCTTCTACAGGCCGTGTTACCGTCAGGCTTGATAATAAAGGTAAGAGAATAGAACGACCTACGTTGGGATTTATATGGTCACTATCACCATGAATTAACCATACGGGAATTTTTTTACCACTAAACCATTTGTATTGTTCAAGAAAGGATTCTTTCTCACTTAAGGAGATTAAGTTTTTGAGAGATCCTAAGTGGAAGTTATGGAGAAAAGCAGCTATGAAAGGAGGGGCTGGAATACCTCCAAAATATGAGCTGGCAAAAGCCCATCTATAAGGCTTGTACACCAATAACTGTTTTAGCCAGCCTGCTTGTAGCAATTTTTTAAATAAGGTGTGCCGCTTGGCATCCACACCCAGTTCTTCCGCAAATCCTGCCACTGACAGGAGTCCGTTAACTTTCCCACTGTAGGAGGGGTAAGCATTTAATAATCGTAACGTGAGGTATGAACCTAAAGAATGGCCTATCACCAAGAAGTTTTCAAGATTATAGTAGTCTATTAAGGATTTCAGGTCTTCAGTTAGCAGATCAAAATCTATCCCTTCAGCACATCCACTTGATTTTCCGTGGCCTCGTAAATCATAGGTAATGACTTGATGCCCCATCCCATAGACAGCATGCCATAGTGGGACAAGGCTTTTACTGGAAAGACCTGCATCATGTATAAGTATGACTGTAGGGCCTGAGCCTTTATGCCAGCTACTTATATACTCATTCTTACCTCTGGGAATCTTTACTTCCACGCCATCAGGTAGCTGATATAGCTGCTTGACATCAGGCAATTTCTTTATCTGTAGGCTGCTAATAATTTGGCTTAGCATCCCTACATGTATCATAAATAGCAGGACAAACAGGGCGCAAAGGATTCCAAGTAAAAAGCTTAGCAACATAAATAGGTTTAGGAATATATGATGACAACCACCTGATAATTCACATGGTTAACATATTAATGAATACGCATAGATGCGATCTATGATTTCCTGTAAAACGGTAGAAGAAAGAATTCCGTTTAATTAGGATAAAAATTGTGTGGGCAGGAAGGGTTCTCTCAAGATTTATAGGGAGATGGAGCTGAATAACATAGCTTTAAGCTCATCAAGGGCAGTTTCAGAATCATCAATTTCTATAATGATACCTAGCTCTCTTGTTAGTTTTTCCAGTATATCGTAAGTAGCGTAAGTAGTTACAAAGATTTTGTGGGGGATATAACCCGCTTCCTTAACTAATTTTACCAAATGAACTTGTAGGTTCTTCTCTATATTATTCTCGTTAAAAATATGATACCCCAAAAGCTCAAAGGTATTAACATCCACAGCAATTAACATTTTAGGGAAGTAAGGTCTTGGATGGTTGGTAGAAATGGGAGTTGGGAAGAAAAATATATCTAGTATCCATTCCTTTTTCTTGAGGGATAGTGCAGAGGTATTAGATTTTAGATATAGCTGGTTAACCTCTATTTGGGGAGTGGGCTTGGTTTTGGACTCTACTTGCTTCCATACGTCCTGCCAAATGATTTTATCGTGTTCCTGCCTGGGAGTACGAATTAAGATGAGATCGTCTCCCTCATCACTGTGGTCCAGCATATTCTGGTCCTCCTTGAATCTCCTGGCCACTTCCAGTGTTTGTTCTAGCCCTACGGTCATCCAGCTAATTTGGTAGGAGGTTTCAAACCGCCAGGGAAGCCATCCAGGGGTATAATCTCTAAATACAGGCCACAAGCCACTGGTATTCTCAGATATGGATAAGCTTCTGACCAATTCTTTATCTACCTCTGGCAACCTATCATAAGGTAGATAGGTAAGGACAAGGCTATCCAGTAGGAACTTATTTTCACTCTCCAGTAAGTGATCATACTCCTTTTCATAAAGCAGCTCATAACTGGAAAGACCTTGATCTCCCTTAAACAGATAAAAACCTACGTGCTTAAGATTTCCTGAACCTTTTATAGAGCAGTATCCTGTCTCCCTTGAGTCAGGATGCTGAACACCAAATACATCTACATCAAACATCCAATTCCAAGGAGCAAGTGTTAACAGCTCTAGAGCTAGGGTATACATTTTTACCCACTGGGTCCTGGGAATGATGTTTTGCTGAAGCATAAGTTCAGGCTGTATGTTTATATAGTAAAATTAACATATATTTTGAGAAAAACTACACCTGCTTGATGGGATATACTTCTTGACCCTCAGCCAGATACCCCTAAAAACAATTGTCGCAAGGCTTTTCTACAAAAACCTTGCGACTATCATATAAAAATTAGGGTTTCTTAGAGTACTATATTCACAATTCTCCCCGGCACCACTATGATTTTACGGGGGCTTTTCCCTTCTAACCATTTCTGGGCATTGGGGTCTGCAAGTGCTTTCTCTTCCACTAACTCCTTGCTCATATCTGCATCCACAGAAAGCTTGAATCGTACCTTTCCATTGATCTGAACAGGGTATTCGATCTGCTGCTCCTTAATCAATTCTGCCTCCCATGTAGGAAAGGTGGCTTCAAGGATACTCTCCTTATGGCCCATAGACTCCCACAACTCCTCACACATATGGGGGGCAAAAGGACTCATAATGACGGCAAAAGGCTCAAGTATGGCTCTCTTCCTGCATTTCAAGCGCTTAAGTTCCTTCTCAAAGACCATGAAGGCAGGGATACACACATTAAAAGCTAATCTGTCAATCCCCTCTTCTGTCTTCTTAATGGTTTGGTGAAGAAACTTGAGTTCTTCTACTGTAGGCTCTCCCTCAGTAACTAAAGAATTACCCTCCTGGTCGAAATAGAGATTATGGATTTTCTTAAGGAAAGTGAATACTCCATTAATACTTTCTGTACTCCATGGTTTCTCCATTTCTATAGGGCCAAGGAACATTTCAAACATTCTCAAGGTATCAGCTCCATACTGCTCGCAGATCACGTCTGGCGCCACCGTATTATACAATGACTTAGACATTTTTTCTGCTCTACTGATGGTTTTAAACTCACCCTCAGCATTAGTCTTAAAGACAAGGCCTTCCTGCCGAGTCCACTTCATATAGCCTTCAGTATCCAAAGAATGATCCTGAACAAGGCTTATGTTTACATGAATTTCCGTGTATTTATCTTTCTCTTCTTCCGAGATCAAATCAGCAGACACGAATTCACCACTTTCATTATCTCTAAAAGCCAGTTTGGACACTCCCTGTATCTTGCCCTGATTCACCAATTTGGTGAAGGGCTCTTCCACAGATACCACGCCTATATCATACATAAACTTGGTCCAGAAACGGGCATACATCAAGTGAAGGACGGCATGCTCCGTTCCACCTACATATAAGTCTACCGGCAACCAGTACTTCTCTATGGAAGGATCCACCAATTCCTGCTCATTAAAAGGATCTGGATACCTAAAGAAATACCAACTGGAGCCTGCCCAGCCTGGCATAGTATTCAAGTCCCTTGTTCCTCCACCTGGATAGTTTACCCAGTCTCCTGCGCGACTAAGAGGGGGCTCACCTGTTTCAGAAGGCTTATAGCTTTCCACATCAGGAAGTACCAAGGGCAATTCTGACTCATCTATGGAGTAAGCTACCTCATCCTTATAATAGATAGGCGTAGGTTCTCCCCAGTATCTTTGGCGAGACCAGACTACGTCTCTCTGCTTATAGGTTACCCGTCCGGTACCTCTTCCAATTTCCTCAAACTTTTTAACGACTAATGGAATGGCCTCTCTGGCAGTCATGCCGTTCACAAAGTCTGAGTTTACCATAATCCCATCTTTAGAGATATAGGCTTCCTTAGAGAGGTCACCCCCTGAAATCACCTCTATGATGCGGATATCAAACTTATGCGCAAACTCAAAGTCTCGCTGGTCATGCGCAGGTACGGCCATGATAGCACCTGTACCATAAGTGATCACTACATAGTCTGAGATCCAGATGGGAAGCTTGGTTCCGTTCAAAGGATGGATGGCATAGCCACCTGTCCAGACACCGGTCTTTTTTGTGTCTGCTATTCTGTCTCTTTCAGACCTGTTTACTGCCCAATCTATATACTTGTCTACCTCTTCTTTTTGCTCTACTGTACAGATCTTTTCTATGATGGGATGCTCAGGCGCCACTACCATGAAGGTATTTCCATAAATGGTGTCAGGGCGGGTAGTAAATACCTCCAACTGATCATCTACTCCGTCTACATCATATACTATGGAAGCACCCTCAGATCTACCTATCCAGTTTTTCTGCATGGACTTAACTGCATCTGACCATTCGAGCTTCTCCAAATCAGCCAATAATCTGTCTGAATAGGCCGTGATCCTTAACATCCACTGTTTCATGAGCTTGCGCTCTACAGGGAAGTTCCCTCTCTCTGACCTACCATCTTTTACTTCCGCATCTGCCAAGACTGTTCCTAATCCAGGACACCAGTTCACCGTGATCTGATCAGTATAGGCTATGCGGTAAGCCATGAGAATATCTCCTTTTTCCTTAGGAGAATATCCCTTCCATTCTTCTGCTGTAAAGCTACCTGAATATGCTGTGGCGGCTACTATTCCTTTACTCCCTTCTGCTTCAAAATGTGCTTCTAATTCTGTGATCAAGCGGGCTTTTTCAATCTTCTTGTCATACCAGTGATTGAACATTTTCATGAATACCCACTGCGTCCACTTATAGTAATCGGGATCTGAGGTTCTGAATGCCGTATCAGGATCATGATAGAACCCTAACATTTCCATCTGTTCCTGGTAACGAACCGTATTTTTCTGGGTAGTCTCTGCTGGATGAATGCCCGTTTTGAGGGCGTACTGCTCTGCAGGAAGCCCAAATGCATCATATCCCATGGGGTGAAGGACATTGAACCCTTTCTGACGTTTATACCTGGCGATAATGTCAGTGGCTATGTACCCTAGCGGGTGTCCCACGTGCAAGCCTGCACCAGAGGGATAAGGGAACATATCAAGCACATAATACTTGGGAAGGTCAGATTTTTTCTCGGCTACGAAGGATCTGTTGCCCTTCCAATACTTCTGCCATTTCTTCTCAATCTGTTGAAAATTGTAATTACCCATGAGATATCTTTTTTAAAGAATTGCCTTAGAGGAGGATAGGTCTCTAAAACAGGAGGCAAAATTACATGGAAATCTGTGGATTAGCCAGTAACATTCTGTTTGATGAAACGTTTTTCCCATTTTCTAAGGAAAAATCCAGCTAAAAAGATAGTTTATAGTTCTCCACATAAATAAAGCCCCTCTTACAGCAGGTAAAAGGGGCTTATGATGGCAGACAGTTTAGCTTACTGAGCCTTATCTACTATAATGCGTTTTTCTCTGTTTGCCAGCTCCCAGGCTGTAGCAAATACGAGTTGGGCCGTTTTAGCTAGCTTTCCCAGACGTATCTTATCCGGTGTATCTCCCGGCCTGTGATAGTCTTCGTGTACGCCATTAAAGTAGAAAATGACAGGAATATTATTTTTAGCAAAGTTGTAGTGATCGCTTCTGTAGTAGAACTGGTTAGGATCATTCTCATCATTATACTTATAATCCAGTACCATTTGGGTGTAGGTATCATTAGCCTTCTCACTAATTTCATGCAGCTCGGTACTGAGCCTGTCTGATCCTATGAGGTACACATAGTTCAGAGAGTCTGGGCTATCTTGATATAATTTTCCTACCCTCCCCACCATGTCTATATTCAGATTTACTACGGTATTCTCCAATGGATAAATAGGGTTATCTGTGTAGTATTCAGACCCTAATAGCCCTTTTTCTTCTCCCGAGACGGTCATAAAGAGAATACTTCTGGAAGGCCTATTTCCCTCTGCGGCTGCAATGGAAAAAGCCTCTGCTAATTCTAACACTGCTGTAGTTCCTGAGGCATCATCATCAGCACCATTATTAATTCTTCCGTCCTGATTAACGCCTATGTGGTCATAGTGGGCAGTGATAATCACTAGCTCATCTTTTTTGTCAGTTCCCTCCAGATATCCAGCTACATTTTCTGCAGGGGGCTGACTAATGGCTATATCAGTGTTCATCCCTAGGCTAAACTTCTTCATCTTTGGCATTATAATACCGCCAGCATCACTCAGCTCCTTCTTCATCTTAGCTACTTTACTCTTTCCAAAAGCAAGTATATCATCTGCCATGCCCTCTGAAAAGTACATAATGGGCGCTGGTGAATACTCATCTTTAGAGACAAAGGTTTTGACTGAGCTGGCATATCTTGACAGTACGCTGTATACTGAATCAGGAAGAACAACCCCTACAGACTGGGCATCTCCACCTACTAATCGGGATGCATGTGCTCTCCAGCCTCTGAATCTCTGGACTATGTTCCCGCCAGCTTTCTCGTCATTATCTACTAACAAGACCATTTTACCTTCTACTTGGCCAGTAACTTTTTCCACATTTTTGGTTCCCACTACTGCCAGTTGATCACTTAGTGTCTCGGGGGGAAGTCCTTGCAACACAAAAAAGTCAGAGGGAAAGGTATAGGTCTTCTTCCCCAAGCTTATTTCAGCCTTATTGATGGCTACCTTATTTAGCAAGTAGGTTTGGAAATAGCTCTCCTTACCAGGATTACCCGGAGCCAGGCCGTACTTCATAAATTGAGAGCGGATGTAGGCGGCAGCAAGGCGTTGGCCTCTTTCACCGGTTTCCCTTCCTTCCATCAGATCATCAGCCAGAAAGTATATATGTGCCTTTACATCTTCTTCCGTGATGGTATTCGCATACTTAGTTATCAGTTCATTTTGAGCAGAACCTGTGGCCATAGCCAATAGCAACAAAACTGGAAAAAGTAAGGAAGAACGAGTATTCATAAATCAATAAATATAAAAAATGAGAAAATGATCAATTGGGACAAGTTACGGAAGTGCCTTGATGATTTCTACAAAATCATGGGATTTTAAGCTTGCCCCTCCCACAAGTCCACCGTCAATATCTGGCTGTGAAAATAGTTCACTGGCATTATGTGCTTTTACACTCCCACCGTATAAGATACTGGTTTCATCAGCTACTCCTTCAGTGTATTTTTCAGCTACCAGATTTCTGATAAAGGCATGTACTTCCTGCGCTTGTTCTGGGCTGGCGGTAACACCTGTACCGATAGCCCAAACGGGTTCATATGCCAGAATCACCTGCTGGAACTGGTCGGCACTAAGGTGAAAAAGCCCCTCAGATACCTGTGTACGAATGATGTCTAGCATTTGGCCTGCTTCTCTTTCTGCCAATGTTTCTCCTATGCAAAAAATGGGGGAAATATTTTTTGCTAACACTTTATCTACCTTCTGAGCTAATAGGGCATTTCCTTCTCCAAAATACTGTCTACGCTCAGAATGACCTATGATGCAGTGGCTAATCTCTATGGAAGCAAGCATGGAGGCTGATATCTCACCGGTAAAGGCTCCTTTATCTTCCTGATGCACGTTTTGGGCGGCTACATGGAAGGAGGGATGATCCTTGGCCAGGTGATTCACACTGACCAGATAGGGGTAAGAAGGGGAAAATATGACTTGAGCAGAACCACTATATTCATCCTTATACTTCCCCATAATCTCACTTACAAGGGTAAGGGCTTCTGTGGCACTAAGGTTCATCTTCCAGTTCCCGGCTGCTATTTGTTTACGCATGATGTCGGTTGTTTTTATTTAAGGCGCACAAATTGAAGATAAGTCCCCAAAAATTGAAATATGTGCATAAGAAATATAGGTAGTAGCTACACTTTTTCTTTTTCCCACTGCCTGTAGATGGCTGTGCGAACGTATATTTCTTCCATAGCTCTTCTCTCTGCCAGGGTTAGGGGTAAGTTTCTCCTACTTTTTACTGTGGTAGCTACCTCTATGGCTTTAGTTACATCATAAGTGGTCAAGCCGCTAGCGCCTCCCCAGCTGAATGAAGGGATAAATTTAGGAGGGTACCCCGCCCCAAATACATTTCCGCTGTATCCTACCACTGTGCCCGTATTCAGCATAGTATTGATACCTGTTTTAGCGTGATCCCCAAATACAGCTCCACAGAAGGTTTTACCGGTAGAAATCAGTTTCTCCTGACGATAGCTCCACTGCTTTACGGCTCCATAGGTATTTTTGAGATTAGATACATTGGTATCTGCCCCTAGATTACAGTAAGAACCTAAGACAGAATTTCCCAAATAGCCCTCATGGCTTTTATTACTGAAGCTGTGAATGACAGAATTAGTGATTTCTCCACCTACTTTAGCGTAGGGGCCTATGCTACTGTCTCCTCTCATTCGGGTGCCCATATTAATGGTTGCGTAGTCCCCAACGACGTGGTTTCCTCTTACCATAGCCCCTTCTTGTACTGCTGCTCCCCTTCCAATATATATTGGACCATTTTCCCCATTAATGATGGCAGCTTTCACCTGAGCTCCCTCTTCCACAAAAAGATTATCCTTAGCATATATACGGGTATGAGGATCAGAGATACCTTGGGATTTCCTGTTGGAAGTAATTAATTCAAAGTCAAAATGGATAAATGCTC
>JBCCLI010000112.1:0-16513 GCA_039026975.1 Bacteroidota bacterium
AGAAAGGATTTCTTCTATTACTATGGCAAAAATAACCTGGAAGCTGTCCGCAAGGGGAACTGGAAGCTGGTCTTTCCACATGAATTTGCTTCCTATCAAGCACTTCCTGAAAATGATGGCTTTGGAGGTCCAAGAATAAGGCTAAGAGTAGATTCTCTGGAATTGTATAACCTGATGCGAGATCCTGGTGAGGC
The DNA here is from genome assembly GCA_039026975.1 of Bacteroidota bacterium. Classification (GTDB taxonomy): domain Bacteria; phylum Bacteroidota; class Bacteroidia; order J057; family J057; genus JBCBKZ01. The sequence goes on from JBCCLI010000112.1 coordinate 195, forward strand.
TTATAATGTTATTTCCATGTATCCTGAAAAAGTAGAAGAACTTCTTCTGGTGGGAGAAAGAGCCAGGGAAGCATTGGGAGATCTATTGACTGGAAGGGAGAAAGGTAGTCAGAACCGAGAAATAGGTAGGCTTTAGAGAAATAGGGGAGACTTCTTCAGCCCTGCGTCTAAAAATTTGTAGCCCTTGAGTTAATGATTAAAACCTGCTTGTATTTTTCTTCGCAATCTGTCCGACTGTGGTTTTCCACTTTATGAGTTTCATATAATTGATCTTAATTTTTTACACAAAGAATGGAGGATATTATACATTAACACTGTTATATTTTATATCCATATAAAAGCAAACAGGTAGAATTAACCCTTCCCTTTCTCTATAAGGAAAATCAATCACATATGAAAAGCCCAATTCTGATATTCTCTCTTACTCTGCTTCTACTGGGAGGGTGTATCTCCCCACAGCAGCCCCAAGACAAGCCACTGAACATTGTGGTAGTATTCACGGACGATCAAGGCTATGGTGACCTAGGTAGCTATGGAGCCGCCGGATTTACTACCCCACATCTGGATAAGTTGGCTAGCCAAGGTATGCGCTTTACCCACCACTACGCCGGTCAACCTGTTTGCAGTGCTTCCAGAGCAGCTCTATTAACAGGCTGTTACCCCAACAGAATAGGGGTTTCAGGAGCGCTCTTTCCTTATCATGATATTGGGTTGAATCCAGATGAAACTACGCTGGCAGAAATATTAAAAGAGGAAGGCTATGCCACAGGGATCTTTGGTAAATGGCATTTAGGACATCACGAAAAATTCTTACCCCTTAATCACGGCTTTGATGAGTATGTGGGCATTCCCTATTCCAATGATATGTGGCCAGTGATGACAGATGGCTCTCCCGCTCCTGAAGGTGAATGGAGGAAACAGTTCCCTCCCTTGCCCCTAGTAGAGGGTAATACAACCATAGAAGAAATTACAGATTATGCCGGTCAAGATAAGCTAAGTACCCTGTACACAGAGAAAGCAGTAGATTTTATCAGAAAAAATAAAGATAACCCCTTCTTTTTATATGTCCCTCATAGCATGCCGCATATCCCCTTAGGAGTATCTGATAAGTTCCGCGATAAAAGTGAGCAAGGCATGTATGGAGATGTGATGATGGAACTGGACTGGTCTGTAGGAGAAATTATGAATACCCTGGAAGCGGAGGGAATAGCAGAACATACCCTGGTTATTTTCACTACGGATAATGGGCCCTGGTTGAGATATGGCAATCATGCAGGTTCTTCAGGTGGATTACGCGAAGGAAAAACCACTAGTTGGGAAGGGGGCCAACGCGTACCATTTATTGTTAAGTGGCCGGGCGTTACCCCGGAAGGTAGCGTCTGTAATAAGCTGAGCTGCACCATAGACCTTTTGCCCACCCTTGCAGAGATAGTAGGAGCAGACCTGCCAGAAAAGACAATTGATGGGGTAAGCCTCACCTCCTTGTGGAGAGGAGATGTTAAGGCAGAACCGCGTAAAGACTTGTATTACTACTTTGGAAAAAACCACCTGAATGCTGTGAGAAAAGGAAATTGGAAGCTCGTATTCCCACATGAATTCAGGAGTTACCATGCCCTTCCTGGCAATGATGGAGAGGCTGGACCGAGGATTCTCATGAAAGTAGATTCTTTAGAACTCTATAATCTGATGCGAGATCCGGCAGAAGCCTATAATGTGATAGATCTCTATCCTGAGAAAGTAGAAGAATTACAAGAAGTAGCTAATGCAGCCCGGCGTGCTTTAGGCGATATTCATCAGGGAATGGAAGTGGGAGCTGAAAATAGGGAGATCGGTAAGTTATAGGCAGGAAAAGAGGGGTGAAATGATAAATTCTCTCAGCCATTGATATCCAGATTAGGTGATGTACATCCTTAATCTATGAATCCGTGGGCTTTCATCTTGCTGCCTTGAAAAACAAGGAACCTTCTCTATCTGTACTGACTAGGGGCTAACTTCCCAAGCGTCCAAGGCCTTAATAGCGGCATGGCGACCAATTTCTACTAATTGTTCCGCTTTGTAGAAGTCATAGATTTCTCCTGACTGCTCAGAAATCTCAATGAGCAGATCTGGAGGGTTCTGCTGAAGGTTAAATTCGGTAATTCTTTCTGTCATGATCCCTATGGTCCTGTTAATCAGGTCGAAGTAGTCTATGTCCTTTTCTGTGTCCTCTTTTTTAGGAAAAAAATTCTCCAAATAGTCTTGAAAATCTCTAAACTTTGAAAGGTAACTGGACTCAGCTTCTTCCTTTCCTTCCGAAGAAAGGGGCTCCTCCAAAGGCACACGTGCATTCACATCTACTGCCAGCAGGAAGTCGCCTTCTGTTCGGTGAATATTAGAAACAGGCACATTATTTACTATTCCACCATCCACTAAAATTCTATCATCAAGCCGTACAGGCGTAAGTAAAGAGGGAATAGAAACTGAAGCGCGAATAGCGTCAAATAAACTCCCCTTCTTGAAAACCACCTCATCTCCCGTTTCCAGGTTACAGGCCGTAGCAGAATAATGTATGGGCAGCTCCTCTATGGGAACATCGGGAATAAATTCTTTGATGGCTTGAAATACTTTATCTCCCTTAATGATTCCTTCTGAACTGAGGGTGAAGTCGACTAAATAAAAGGTCTTGGACCTGTCCAACGTATACATCCACTCCTTGAAGTCCTGCATTTTTCCCAGAGCAAATACTCCCCCAATCAGCGAACCCATGGAAGTTCCCGCTACAGAGCTGATGTGATATCCTCTGGCAAGCAATTCTTCAATTACGCCTATATGTGCCACTCCCCTGGCTCCTCCTCCTGACAGAACTAAAGCAATAGTTGGTTTCATAAATACGGTATGATACAGGGGCAAAAATGTGCATTCCTACCATTGAGCGCAAGCCTTACCCTAAAAATAAAGGCCACCTCTGTAAGAGATGACCCTTGTATATCTTACATGAAAATACGGTCAGTTTGCACTTCTCACACTTCCTGCACCACTTATAGATTGGCTGATCGTAGGATTTCCTTTATACCTCAGTGAAGCTGCGCCTGAAACACGTACATCTAGCTCCTCCTGCGCATGTACCCTGGCCATCCCGGCACCAGATACGTGTACTTCCAGCCTATTAGTAACCAGTTCATAGGCATTTACCTTTCCTGCACCGGAGATGGAAATCTCGGCTATATCTGCCTCTCCTTCCAAATCCATAGAGCCAGCTCCACTTAAATGTGTTTCCATTCTGTCAGCTACTACAGCCAAGTGAACGTTGCTTGCACCAGATACTTCCAGCTCCATCTGATCTGTTTCTATGGTATTTCTCGTTTTCAATTCTACTCCCCCACTGGCCTTAACCCTTCTTATGTTGGGAGCTGCTATGAAAATTTCTCCCCTTTCAAACTTATTCTTAAATAATCCGCTTTTCATGCGTACTTCTAGGCGTCCTCCATTTTGTTCCACACTCACATATGGCTTAAGGTCGTCCTTCACATCAAGGTTTACTTCATAATTTTCCTCCTGGGCAATGGTAACCTTAAAGTTTCCAGAAATGAAAATCTCATCAAAACCATCTGGCTCAAGATCCATTTCCATTTCTTCCATCGCTTCACTCACCATTACGTCCTCGCTATTAAAAAAACCAAGAAACCCTCCTGCTTTAGGTCGGAAAAAGAATCCTATAGCTACGAAAACCAGGAATCCATAAAACAATATTTTTAAAAATCTCATGATAAGGATGTTTGCTATTTTCTAAAATATACAAGCATTTTAGGGAAAAGGCTGCATATCAGCCATGAAATAAAAATGAGGCGAACCCCTCTTGGGTCATACGCCTCATCAAACAAAACACTATGTAAATCATTATTCATCCTGTAGATCGATATAAGTAGGGAAATATTAACACCTATATGCTGAAAGTAGCCTGGTCTCCCTTATATGCACACCCCTTGCCTGAGGGCCATCGCTTTCCTATGGAAAAGTATGAGCTGATTCCAGAGCAGCTTACATATGAGGGTACCTTAGGTCCAGACAACTTTTTTGAACCTGGAAAAATTTCAGAGGAAACGATTTTACTTACTCATAAAGAGGAGTATTGGGAAGCCCTGAAATATCAGCATATTAGTAAGAGAGAAGCCCGAAAGGTGGGTTTTCCTATGTCACCTCAGCTAGTAGAACGGGCCATTACCATAGCAGAAGGAACCATCCAAAATGCCCAGTATGCCTTTACCTACGGAGTAAGTATGAATACTGCTGGCGGTACCCATCATGCATATGCAGACAGGGGAGAAGGATTTTGTGTGTTGAATGACCAAGCCATTGCCATAAATTGGCTGCTAGCCCAGAACCTCATTCAGAGAGCGCTCATCATAGACCTGGATGTACATCAAGGCAACGGCAGTGCGGTCCTCTTCCAGGACAATCCGGCGGTTTTTACCCTTAGTGTTCACTGTCAGCAGAACTACCCCTTACGTAAAGAGAACTCAGACCTGGATATAGCCCTACCCGCCTTTACAGAGGATGACGTATACCTAAGCATATTGGAAGAGCATATCCCAAGAGTAATTAGTCAGTTTCAGCCTGATATTATTTTTTATTTAGCAGGAGTAGATGTACTACAGTCTGATAAGCTGGGAAAACTGAGCTTGAGCCTGGCGGGGTGTAAAGAAAGGGATAGATATGTGCTTACTCTTTGCAGAGCACATGAGCTACCGGTAGTGGTATGCCTGGGAGGCGGCTATTCTCCCCAAATAGCTGATATCGTGGAGGCTCATTGTAATACCTTCCGCCTGGCGCAGGATATGTGGTTTTAGGAGAATACCCATAGGCCTGGAAGTCTTTTTACTCAGTTAGCCTCCTTTCCTAATCAATATTCTACAGTACGGCCGAATCATTCTCCTATTCCCTCATTGCCGGAATAGCAAACCCTGGTTTCTGCTACCAGCTGGATTTTTCACCTTTTCATGGGTAAGTAGTAGTAAGCAAAGGTCTTTCCTAGTCCCCTGCTCCTCAGGGATCTCTTCTACTTCATGTACCCATTTTTCCAGGTAGTCCTGAAACCGTTGATGGGCCATGCTAGTCCATAGTCTAGCAGGTAATACTGCCAGTGTAGATCCGGTCTGATGGGTAAGCTGCTGCCCAAGCTCTACCATACAGCAAGCTTGATTTCCTTGAGCAGCGTAGGCGTCATAGCGTAGTTTCAGAATAGTCTTTTCTTCTTTATCCAAGGAGGTGCAAGAAAGGGGCGCTGGCTGACTTAGCACTATATCAAACCCCTTAAATTGACTCTCATCATCCCATAGCTCGGGAAGAGCCACTCTCCACTCCATTTGTCCACCATCTGGGGTGTAGGATTGAAGTTCCCGCACTTTGTCTATCCCCATGCCCAGGTGTATGCGATAAGGAAGAGCAGATTTCTGAAATAGGTGTTTGCAGGCCACCTCCCAAATCCTCAGAATGGCGGAAGCTTTTTCAGAAGGTAAATGCTTAGCCTGCTCGCACAAGTCTATCCAGATCAGCATACGCATAATCAGATGGGATTCCCCTCCCCTACAAATACCTACTACCTGCTGGGTATAGGTATAGCAAAGCTGCTTGTAGAGGGCTTTCCGGATGATAAACTGACGCTCTTGTGAGGCGTTAATCTGCCAGTTGATCCCATCCCACCACAATTCTCCCTCACGCACAAAGGCCCCACCGGGCAACCTAAGCAGGCCATAGGTAGCCATCAAATGGATCAGACTGTGCACAAAGGTTCTGAGGAGGTAAGCATTTCTAATATCCAGATCACACACCCTTATGTCTCTTAGTAATTGAAGGGCTTCATTACTCTCTTTCCTACTGAGGAGGAAGGTATCCTGGGGCCGTTTAACCCGCTCCTCCCAGACAGAGTGATGCGTTTTCATATATTCCAGGATAGCATCTTCTATGTGGAGACGGAAATAGGTATGCTGCTTCCCTTCCGGCAGTAAGGCCTTATCTTTCACATATCTTCTCATGAAATCTATGCTCAGCCTTCCGCCATCTACAGGATGGGGTATATCCTGCCCAATTACCCAATCTGCTGAAGAGTGCCAACTCGTAAACATATGAGCGTGCTTAAATAAAGGAAGGAGATCTCTATGAATACCTATCTCATCAAGAGTCGCAAGTTCCTTGATGAAAAGAGGAGAGGATAGCCTGCTGCCTTTAGGACCATGACCGCCGCATAGGGCTTCTTCTGATGGGAAGCCTGGCGTCAACTTCTGTATACCAAAGCTATTCTTGAGCAGAGAAAAGCTGCTAAGTAGTCTTTCAGGCACTTCTCTATGTTGTTCCTGGAGAATATCTGTAAGTCCGTACAGGTTCCAATTCCAAGGCCTTAGTGTATCATAAAAAGTCTTCAAATGGCGCCCTAGCCACTTATTTATCGCCTGATACCCCTCCCTTTCTTCAGCAGAAGCCTCAAAAGTGGGTAAAGGATGTAACCTAAAAATAGAGCGTAGCTGCCTGCCATCTATCAAATACCACTCGTAGACATTTGTGATGAGGAAGTAGGCAGGAAACTGCTTAAGGGTAAGACTTGAAACTGTATGGAGCAGCTGGATAAAAGATGTACGCTGTAATTCTCTCCGGGAAATCATATCCCCTCTATTGTCAGGGTGAACCAGCTGCAACAAAACAGAAGTAGCCCTTCCTTTCTTATATAAAAACTGCCCCTTCCCCAGGGATAGAAAGGAGATATCTAAGGTATGAATCAGGAAGTGAGTAAGCAGATCCTCTATTTTCTCTCCAGGCAATTTCTGCATTTGGGCCTCAGCTGTTTCTTCCAGCAGCTTATGTAGTTGTATGATCCAGAACTGATACTCTGGTTGCCTTACATAGAGGGTGGGATATTCCCTCAATAAAACCATTGGGGTTTGCACTTCTAGCATATTCTCATCCGATAGGTAGCTCATCACATTGAGCAGTATCCCAAATTAAACTAACATTTTTAGAATTACACATATTTTTAGTAAAAAATCTAATATCATTAGACAATATTTCCCTTCTTAACTCGACTATATAAATAATCAAAATTGTTTGTGATGATCTTAGCTAAATTCCTTCATCAACATTTTAGGTAAGTTTGCGTAGATTTACGCATCACTGAATAACCCAAACACTTAACAAATGAATAAAGGTTTATGGATTTTGGTAGTTCTGGGAATTATAGGAGCTATCATTTTTTTTAATGCAAAGGGAACTTATAACAGCCTGGTAACATCCCAGGAAGGGGTAGAAGCCCAATGGGCAGAGGTAGAAAATAATTATCAGCGGAGAGCAGACCTCATTCCCAATCTGGTAGAAACTGTAAAAGGATATAAGGACTTTGAGCAGGAAACACTCACAGGAGTAGCGGAGGCCAGAGCTAAGGTAGGCCAGCTTACCGTAGATAAGGAGGTATTGGAAAATCCCGAATTAATGGCTCGTTTCTCAGAAGCACAAGGAGAGTTGGGGTCCGTACTGTCCAGGTTACTATCTGTAGCTGAAAACTACCCTGACCTAAAAGCCAATGAGGGCTTCAGGGACTTACGCGTCCAACTAGAAGGAACAGAAAATAGAATTACTGTTGCTAGAAATCGTTTCAATGAGACGGCCAGGGCGCATAATACACAGGTAAAGACCTTCCCTAATAACATCTATGCTAACTTCTTTGGATTTGATGAAGTAAGCTATTTCCAGAGCGCTCAGGGAAGTGAGCAAGCACCTAAAGTAGAATTTTAATCACCTGCTCCGGGCTTAAGCCCGGAGTTACTTATGTTCCATTATGAGCTGGTTTGATAATCCTGCCCGAACGTTTTTCTCTGAAACAGAGGATCAGGAAATAGTAGAAGCTATTAGAAAGGCAGAGTTACACACCTCTGGAGAAATTCGAGTACATGTAGAGAATAGATTCTTTGGAAAAAATATATTGAGAAGGGCAGCTAAGATTTTCAGGAAGCTTAACATGCATAAGACCGACCTTAGAAATGGGGTTCTCATTTACTTCGCCCTGAAAAACCACAAATTTGCTATCATTGCTGATCAGGGCATCAATGAAAAGGTACCTACTGATTTTTTTACAGGTATCACAGGGGATTTATCTAATCAGTTTAAAGAGAAGAAATTTAAAGAAGGACTCGTTACGGCTATTTTGGCTATTGGAGAACAGCTTTCCACCTGGTTTCCGAGAGAGGAAGATGATAAGAATGAATTACCGGATGATATATCGTATAGCTAAGCTGTTAGTAGTAGGCATACTTCTACCTGTTCAGCTTTGGGCTCAGCAGCCAGTTCCTGAATACACGGGCTTTGTGAATGATTATATAGGCTTGCTTAGCCAGCAAGATAAGGTACAGCTAGAACAGTTTTTAGTTACTAACGCACAGCAAACATCCAATGAAATTGTGGTACTCATAGCTGATCTACCCATGGATGAAACGGCTGAGACCTATACCATACGCATAGCAGATGCATGGGGCGTAGGGCAAGCGGATAAAGATAACGGACTTATATTCGCCATATATCCTAATGCCAGGAAAACTCGCATAGAGGTGGGGTACGGATTAGAGGGAGCTATCCCAGACTTGCTAGCCTCACAAGTATACCAGAAAGACGTAAGGCCCTACTTCCAGCAAAACAGGTATAGAGATGGAATCTTTAATGGGGTAAACACCTTCACTAAGTTGGCAGCTGGAGAATACTCAGAAGAACAGCTCAAAAGATACTACAGCAACAATCGCAGAAGTGAAGAGCCTTCCCCCTTTGTAGTGATTCTCATCATTTTAATCATCATTTTCATCCTTTCTCGTATTAACCGAGGTAATGGTGGTGGCGGAGGCTATAACCGCCGGGGAAGCTATGGGTTCCCTTGGATTTTTTGGGGAGGCTTTGGAGATGGAGGTGGCTACCGCGGAGGGGGCGGCGGTAGCTTTGGCGGTGGATTTGGGGGAGGTGATTTTGGTGGCTTCGGAGGAGGTGGTTTTGGAGGAGGTGGCTTTACGGGAGACTGGTAAAACCATATCCTCTATACCAAAATAATCAGACCTACAGCCTGTTTCACCTGCCGATTATCTTCCTTGGTACATAAGATACCCTTACCCAGGAAGCTTCATCAGCTAAAAGTTCATCGGGGAAAGCATCACAGAAATAACGGATGGAATGCTCCTATAGCCGAAAGAGGGTAAGGGCAATAAAACTTACCCTTCCCTCTACATATGGATGCCTACATTTCTACCCATGTATACTAAGGGCATATGAGAATGCAATCAGGCCAACTCAGCATTTTTCAGGTCTGCCAGGTCCTTCACTCCTAGTTGTACCATATTGTTGATCAGGTCATCTATGAGGATGTGGGCAGCATGATCCCCCCCATATTTTCCCAAGGCAGCTACGCCATACACAAAGGGCCTGCCCAGCATCACAAAGTCAGCCCCCAAATATAGGGCGCGCATAATGTCCAGGCCAGTCCGGACCCCACTGTCAAAAATGATGGGTACTTTTCCATCCACTTCCTGTACTATAGCTGGTAATGCTTCTATGGCAGGGGGAGCGCCATTAAATTGACGACCGCCATGATTAGAAACATGAATGCCATCCAGGCCTATCTCCACTGCCTTAGCGGCATCCTGAGGATGAAGTACCCCTTTAAGTACCACAGGGCCGTCCCAGGCTTCTTTTAGCTGCTGACAATAATCCCAGTCCAGGGTACCTCCCAGCCTGTTCCCCACAAAACCGCTCACAAAGCGCATATTATTATTGTTGGTGTAGTGTTCCACAGTACGCAGTCGAGGGAGTCCATGTAAGACTGTTGCCAGGCTCCACGCAGGATGGGTTACTCCCTCCCAAATCATTTTAGGGGTGATCTTTGGTGGCATGGAGAGACCTGCTCGCTTAGTCCGCTCTCGCTTGCTAGCCATAGGCACATCTGCTGTAACCACCAGGGTAGTAAAGCCCGCCTCCTTAGCCCTGTCTAACAAGGAACGCCACAGGTCCTCATCTTTAGGTGGATATAGCTGAAACCATCCCATGTCTCCTACCAATTCTCCTACAGACTCAGGCGTCTCCGTAGCCACGGTACTGAGGGTGTAAGGGATATTAAATCGCTTAGCTGTAGCAGCCAAGTAATGCTCCACCTTAGGCCACATAAGGCCCGTAAGACCTACGGGTGCCATTCCTATGGGAGCACCATATTTTTTCCCAAAGAGGGTGGTATCTACTGTGGAGAGTAGTTCTCCCTTACAAAATCTGGGTAAAAAATTGACTCGCTGGAAAGCTGCTCTATTTCTTGCTAAGAGATCTTCCTCGCCAGTACCTGCATCCAAATAGGCCCAGGCCACATGTGGAATCCTTTTTTTAGCTTTCCTGGCCAAGTCCTCAATAGCCGGATATTTGTTAGCGTAGTTAGTTTTAAGTTTCTCGTATGACATATCTTTCTGGTTGTCTGGAACTAGCCTGCTTGACTGGCACGTGTTCCTTCTCTTCATCCCGACATTAGCCTGGTAATTTCTACACGAAAATCCATCTTTACCAATCTAAGGTGGAATTTATGTATACTTTCAGGCCTGAGCATGAGGAGATCATATATATAGAAATCCCTCTTCTCTTAGGATGTTTTAGGCAAAGATGAATTTTTATCTATCTTTGGTCAACAGCCCAAGCCACACACTATGATCAAATACCTAAAAGACTTTTTTGCCTGGTTGTTTGGAACTACCCCTGATTCTGCCAGCATTCAAGAAGAGGACTTTGGACTAGAGGATGCATCAGATCTACCCGAAGAGTATACAGAAACTAATCTTTCCCCACCAGAAGTTGCTACCAGAGACTTAGGTATTCCTGCCTCAGGGCCTATCATTGTGATAGAAGAAGATGAGGATGGTGGCCTTGCCAGTGTACATACACCTAAATTTGTGTGGTGTCTGGATAATGGGCACGGCAGTCTACAGGCAGGTAAACGTTGGCCAGATCCTGATAATGGTACTCAGTTACTGGAATGGAAATTTAACCGTGCTATTGTAAGAGAAATCATTCGTCAGATAGATGATCAGGAGCTAGGTATCCAATACTTTAATGTAGTCCCTGAAGACGCGGTGGGGTCTTTTCTCAAGGAAAGGGTGGAAAGGGCTAATGAGTATAATCATCCCTTGGGACTACCTAAAATCTATGTTTCTGTCCATGGTAATGCAGCAGGCAGTATATCAGCCTCAGGAATAGAAACATGGTATCACCTAAACAGTACGGCAGGCAAAAAAATATCATCTGTATTCCAGAAATACCTGATGGTAGAATTAGGGCAGGATGGTACTCACAACTGGAAGGACAGAGGCATACGGACTTTCTCTCCTGCCAGTAAAAACTTCTATGTGCTGAGAACCACCAGTATGCCAGCAGTACTCACAGAAAATGGATTTTATACCAATGACGATGAACGGGCAAGAATGAATACCGTCGAGATACAGCAAAAAATAGCTACTGCCCATTTGAAAGCTATGCTGGAGATCGAACAAAACGGATTTGATGAAGTCTCAACCTACCACCTGAATAGACAGATTTCCCTGTAGGGCAAGAAGAGAAAAAGGATAGGTTTAGCTTAAATGCCTAACAGAAGGCGGTAGTTTTTCGTTATATTGGGTAACGAATATATCTGAAGAAAAATATTATATGATTTATACAGAAATGACCCCTAATCCGGCTTCTCTGAAGTTCAAGTTGGGAAGGGTATTATTGCCAAAAGGGTCTGCTGATTTTCCTGACATAAGCTCAGCTGCGGAAGCACCTATTGCCAAGAAGCTGTTTGATTTCAAATTCGTAGAGAGGGTTTTTATAGGGAATGATTTTTTAACCATAACCAAAGCTGATGATTTCCAATGGGAAGAGGTAATCCCTGTGGTAAAAGATTATCTGAAGGCCTTCTTCGCCAGTGGTCAGGATCCCTTGGTAGGCAGCTATGCAGATATGGCAGCTGTGCCAGCAGAAGAAGAGGATGAGTTAACCCAAAAGATAAAATCTATTCTGGAGACTTACGTACGCCCTGCTGTAGCTATGGATGGCGGTGACATAGTGTATGAGTCTTTTCATGATGGCATTCTTAAAGTAAAGCTTCAAGGCTCCTGTAGTGGCTGCCCCTCCTCTACTATTACCTTAAAGGGAGGAATAGAAAATCTACTTGCCAGAATGGCCCCTGAAGTAAAGTCAGTAGAGGCAGTATAAAGCCTGGTGAATAGCATATAGAAAACCATCCCAGTTGTGGATGGTTTATTTTTTAGTATGCACTAGTCCTGAAAAAAATTAGGCTTTTCTTCCTTATCTTCATTCCATAATTCATAAAGCCATGCAAAATAAGAAGCATCCATTTAATGAGTTTTCCCTGAAGGACTTACAAAAAACCAAAACTGGCCTTCAAACTATGCGGGGTATTTTTATAGGGTTCTTGTTAGGGGTATCCATATTTCTCATTTATCTGGTTATTTCTCGTGAAAACGTAAGCGTAGCCGCTCCTGTTCTGATATTGATAACTTCTTCTATGGTCATAGGAAATATCCTTTTCGGGAAAAAGCTTAAAGGTGTAGAAAAAGAGCTGGAAAGCAGGAAACCCTAAGTAAAACCTCCCCTCCACTTAAATGCATCATGGCTGAAAAGAAAAATTTATTTGAAGAACTATCAGAAGAAGAATTACTGAAGCGAGAACAGGTCCTTACCGTGTTTCGGAATGTTATCCTGGGAATGATGGTGGTTGTGGTAGCTATGTTGATATATGTAGTGTTCATCGTTAATACCACTAATCCCGCCGGGCCTATTCTGGTCCTTTCCATAGGGTTTATGACGATTGCTAATGCTATTTTTATAAAGCAGCTAAAAGGAATTAAAGCTGAATTAGCTAAGAGAAATGCCTAACCATTTCTTTCTTATCCCTACCGATACATCACAGGATCCTTTTCTTTACTTAATATGGAAGAAGTTTCTACACAAGAACTCCAAAAACGCGAGAAAAGGGCAACCCTTTACAGGAGAATTGTATGGGCTGTCTTAATAGTTGTTATAGCAGGACTCATTCATTCTGTATATGGAGGTCCTGGTAAAGGGTTTCCGCAATACATATTGATCTTTGCCCTGCTTATCTTGAATGCTGCCAACGTATTATTAGGGAAACGGCAATTGGCCCTTAGGGCTGAGATAGCTAACAGAGACTCTTAAAGATATACTGCTTTTTTCATTAGCTCCCACTAATTTTGCTAACCATTATGAAATCCATTGCTGTCCCACTGCTAACTGGTAAACGCCTAGGGTTTGCGGGTTTAAGCCTACTCCTGATGATTCTCATCCCACTAATAGACTTCTGGGAGGCTTCCGTTCATAGCTATTCCTTCTACCTGTCAGAGTCCCTCCTTTTCGGACTATTTTGGTGGCTGTTTATTCCCGGCCTTATCTTCATACTCAGCCAGAAGCTACTGTTTCATCATAAGCTATCTTGGGTAAGTCCGCTAGTCATGAGTGTACTTCATCTTGGCTCATTTGCAGTAATCGTAAACCTGATATCAGCCATATGGATGGCGCAGGCCTATCCCTTTTGGAGAGTGCTTCCTTATGCGTTCGTTGAGCATGGGCTTTCCTGTTTACTTGTATACGCTGTGGCCTACCTTTTTCAATTCTACCAGTATCGTTCTCACAAGTCCAGCCCTAAAGCTACTGCGCCTACATTGGCTATTCCCCACCGAAATCAGACCATTCTCCTAAGCCTGTCAGATATTCTTTATGTAGCCGCTGAAAGACCTTATATAGCTGTTTATACTCAGCAAAGGAAATACCTTCTCAAGAGGAGTCTGAAGCAGTTTATGGAGAAGGAAGCCACAACTGACTTTATCCAAATCCATAAAAGTACCCTCATTAATACCCGTTTTATCCACTCTTTCCGATCCAGAAAAAATGGAGATTTTGATATTATCCTGAAGAATGGACAGGAGCTGAGAGCGAGTCGTACCTTCAGAAAAAGCTATCAGCCTATTCTCCACCTACCTACTACCTCCTCTTAGCTATCTTTCCCCTCAGCTTGGCCTATTCTCCAGGATTCCCCTCTGGCCTTCTTCTATATTCAGCTCAAAACAAACCTATGCTGAATACCACTCGATTCTCACTTATTCTCTTCCTGCTTTGCATTCATTATGTAAGCTATTCACAGCCCATACTTGGAGGTCCCTGCCAAGGGTGTGAAGCTATTTATGACTATGGACAGCAGCCCCTAAGCCCTACTGATACCTTACCGGGCTTTCATGTGTACAAGCCTAAGCTTATGATAGAGGGAACCGTCTTCCAGGCTGACGGACGCAGCCCAGCGGAGGGAGTAATTCTGTATGTTTACCATACCAACAGGGAGGGGATCTACAAGCCCAAAGAGGGACAGACAGGATGGGCCAGCATACACGGACACATACGCGGATGGATGCAAACAGGCCCAGATGGTTTCTACCGCTTCTACACCTTCCTACCTGCCCCTTATCCAGATGGCCGAGCGCCAGCGCATATACATATTACCGTGAAGGAGCCTCTCAAAAGAGCGTACTACCTGGATAGCTTCTTCTTTTCTAATGATCCCTTGCTCACTCCTGAGAAGATAGCGACTCATACAAACAGGGGAGGATCTGGCATTCTTACGCTGGTGGAAAGGAGGGGAATATGGACTGCCAGAAGAGATATTATTTTGGGTGAGAATATTCCCAACTATCCATAAGCCTATTCAGCTAAAATCTGATTGAGCAGCTCACTCACCTCCTCTGCCCTGGACATCACCATGACATGTGGGCCGTCTTCTATGAGATAATCATAGTCCACATATTTGAGGGGAAGGGTGTGATCTTCAGAGCCGTGGATATGAATAATATTATCTGTATGAGAGGTACGATCCCATTCCAGGATCATAATGGTAGCACGTTTCAGGAATCGGCTGTCCTTATCCCTGAGCATTTGCTGGAAAAGCTTATTGTGTTCTTTTCCGGCAGGCTCCAGTATGGGCTGAAGTACTCTGGCCCCAAATCGAATGAGCTGGCCAGGCACAATTTTATATAAGGGGAACTTCCGTTGTAGGGTATACCTTTTGGGGAGTTCATGGCTTCCTTTAGCACTGGAAATCAGGATGGCCTTTTCTACCGGTACTATATCAGTTAATTCTGTAGCTAACATACCGCCCAGAGATACCCCTATCAAGATGGAAGGACGGCTGCTATCTATTTGCTCTGCCAACTTATGTGCATAGTCAGACATGCTCATTCCTTTATCCGGTACCACATATTCTATGGGATGGATAGAAAAATCCCCTTCTATGTGGATGTTACTAAAGAGCCGTTCATCTGCCCCCTGCCCAGCCAGTAGGTAAATGGGCTTTTGAGCCACTGTCGTTTTCATCATGCTCGTCAATATCAAGGTTATAAGAAGAATTCTCATACACATATATGGGATGAAGAGGTATTTTGTGAACCTGTTGTTAATCAATATTTACCCTTAGCCTCCGTTAACACATTTTGATCTTAACCTATAATCCACACTAGTTATGACCTCATCATCTAACACGCTTAATACTTTTTCCCTTCTACTGGTATTCCTCATCTTGGGTTCCCCCCTTCATGCTCAGGAAGAGACCATCAGGCAGGAATTCACCGACTATTTTGACCTGATCAGAAACCAGGAAGTTGAAAAAGCCATGGATTATATTCCTGGAGAATTTTTTGACATTTTTCCGCGTGAAGCCATGGTCTCTGCCATGAAAATGGTCTATAACACCCCCGGTTTGGAGGTTGAGTTTGGCCCTATGGAAATTACCCATGTTTCTTCTCCTAAGCTTATGGAGGATAAGTGGTATGCCATGATGAACCATATCAGTGAAATAAAGATGAAATTTGATACGCCTGAGGACTCCACTTCTACAACAGAAGACAAAAAAATGTACCAGGAAATGTTAATGACTAATTTTGAGCAGCAGTTTGGAGAAGGAAATGTATCCTACGATACTGAAACTCAATTTTATCTTATTAAGGCCAATAAGCAAGCAGTAGCTGTATCTCCAGATGGGCAAACTGATTGGAAATTCGTGGTAGCTGAGAAAAAGCAACTCCCCATCCTAAGAAGGTTTCTGCCTGCAGAACTAATGGAGGAATTAGAGAATTAATCCCCTGGACGTTTTTTACTGGGCAGTATAGTTTTAGGTAAAATTTTTTATTTTAAGGCCATACATTCAACCTATATTTAAGAACTACGGAAAAAGCTACAAAGTGTGTAATTTGGGAGAACTAGTAAAGGCAAAAAAGGAGGCTAAG
>JBCCLI010000113.1:0-16457 GCA_039026975.1 Bacteroidota bacterium
ATCCGCAGAATAGACTAACCTACGTTTACCTTCCTTCTGAAACTCGTCATGAAATTTCTTTTACCCAGGTGTTATCCGGTGGGGAGGTACTGCCAGAATTTGAGCTGGATTTGCAGGAGATATTTGGGGAGAAGGTTTCTTGATTTCTTATACCTGGAGAATCACTGAGTGGTGAAGACCCTCCCTCTATATAAAAACAGGAATGGTCAGCAATTGACCACTCCCTTGGAGGTACGTACGTACCTTCTCCCTAACAATAATCATGAGGTAAATAGGCTATTTCCCTATGTTTGTGTCTTGATCTTCATGATTTCCTATGTATCGATTTAGCCTCCGGATCAATAGAATGTGACCTGTCTACTTACGCCATTAGTATTTTTGTAACAGATCGATATTGTTCCACCTCTAAAGCTCTTAATTATTATTTTTATCAACGCGATTATCCCTCTATTTAAAATGGTTCAAATTCTTCAAAAATTTGCTGGCTAGAGATAGGAAAATTATGGTAATAGGCTGAAAATCAACTATATTCATTCTCCAGATATAATGGAAAGTTTGATCGATTAAGACTGATAGGATGAAGCCACGGAAGGTATATGAACTTTTTAAGCTATGTGAGAAGGGAGAATATAGGGAGTTGAAGAGGTTCCTTAGCTTAAAAAGTACCACTGAAAAACATACTACCACAGATACCTTACTAGCATCCCTGATCCATTTAGCTGGTAAAGAATTTTCAGATAAGGACATTTGGAAACATGCTTTCCCTGAGAAACCCTACGAAGAGAAGGCACTTAATAGAATTTGTCATGTGCTCGGACAAGAAATAGAGAATTATCTCGCTTATAAAGCTTTCTTGGCTGATGATAAAGCGAAAAATCTGTTTTTGCTGAAAGGCCTTAATAGTAGGAAGGCTGAACATGTATTTACTAAGGCTTACAACAGGGCCATGCAAATAGTGAATAAAGCAAAATTAAAGGGGGAGTTTCATTATAAGTATGAGTTTGATCTCGCCCTGGCATATCGGAATTATCAACTACGGACCAGATCTAAAGAACCACTAGCCATACAAAGCATGTTAAAGGCTTTTGTCTCATATATTAAGCATCAGTACGTCACCCTTTTGTTAGCCAGTCAGACAGACCAAAATGCTTTTGGGAGACTGCTTCCTGGTATATTGGATGCACATCTGGAAGAAAATAGGTTAGCGGAACCCCAGGATTTATTTCTCTCTCTCAAGTTAAGTGTGTACAGGTTATTAAATGCTACAGCAGAAGAGGAGGATGTTACCTCATATTTTTACGTGCTCAATGGGGAAAGCATAGCAGGTAGTTTTGAGGATATACAAGATCTTTACTTAGCCGTGTTAAATTTCTATGCAGTAAAAATTAACCAAGATGCTGACTCTCCCTACTCAGAGCAAATGTTTCAATTTATCACTTGGGGAATTGAACACAAATTAGTATTTGTTGGGAAAAACCTACCTCCAGACCTATTTAAGAACATGATCCGTATCTGTGTCATTACTGGTAGGAAGGAGGTGATAGCTACTTTTATGGAGGACCTAGCTCCGGCATTAGCCAAAGAGTATAAGCAGGCTGCTACTATTTTAGGGAGAGTTAGCTATTTTTTTCTCGTTCAGGAATGGTCTTCTTTATTAACCTTTGTCCAGCAAAGAGATACCCTGAATCCCTTTTTTGAATGGCAGTTTCGCACATACGAAATCCAGGCTATTTATGAGCTAAATAAAGATAAGCTTTACATAGCTAATGACCACTTGAAGAATAGGATGAATAACTTTAGGAGATATATGAGTAAGACTAAGCATATCTCTAAGAGGCATGAAAAAAGCTTTCAAACGTTCTTTAACTATGTGAAAAAGATCTTAAGAACAAATAATCCTCAGGCCCTTCGGCTGCTACGATTAGAAATCAGTGAAGTGTATAATAGCTTCAATGGTAGATGGCTAATACAAAAGATAGATGAAAAACTAGTTTCATGATAAGGAAACATCAGTTTCCACTTTTCCAAAGACCCTAGGTATGCAGGTGCCTAATCCCATCCAGGATATCCCTAAACGTTTTCCCAATAGGAACAAATTTATCCCCTACTTCCAGCGACTGGCCATCTTGTAGTTTCACGTGAAGTATATTGATGAGATAGGATCTATGGACCCTGATAAACTGCTCATCTGTTAACTGCCTTTCAATGGTACCTATGTTAGTGGCATAAGTGATAGTTCTTCCATCCTGAAGGAAAATATCTGAGTATTGTCCAGATCCCTTCACTATCATGATTTCGTCTGTACGGATCAATTCTTTTTTGTTCTTCACAGAGATAAACAGAAAAGTATTCAGTAGTCCCCCATTCCCACTAGCCATACTGGTTGTGAAAGCTATCATGCGGGAGCCTAATGTATGTCTGATACTGGAGGAAACCTTTTTTCTCCTATGCTCCCTGGCCTGACAGAAACTACGGTGGGACGTTAAATTTCTGCGGGTACGATTTACCCCTGCCGGATGAAATTTGCCCTTGGAGGGAGGTGTTTTTTTATTCCTTATTGAAGATTTATGGCTTAAGTAGGTATTTTTTTCCATGACTTTATATAGTTGAAATATTAGTTTGACAATAAATACCCCAAAAAAATTTCCTGTCAGCTAATTACTATAGCTTATAGTTGTGAATGAAGCCCTCTCCACCCCCTGAATGAGTTATGTCTATAAAAAGACCTCGTCTTTTGGTAGAAAGGTAGCTACTGATAAGAGGGAGAAAAGGAATAGAGAAAGAGCGTAAACTCTTGGCTTGGATGAAGGTATGGTTGATGATTAAGCGGAAGATTTTACTCATCAACAGATACATACATTGTTTGGCTTTTTTCATATCTAGGCGTTAACGTCGGTATTCAGCAAGGGTAAGGTAACCTTAGTTGTGGGAAACATTAGGAACAGTTGAATATGCTTTTAATAAATGAGGATATATTTTATTGAGGACTTGATATTCATAGATACCTTAGTGTAGAGGATTGGTAAATTTTAGGAAAATTTGTTAATTATTTATCAATCAGTAAGTTTCGTGAGTTCCCAGCTATAGATGGCTAAGTATTGGTAATGATAAGTCAATATTGAAGTAACAGTTTAATAACCTTATTTCACTCATTTTGGAATATAGATTTATCCGAATGGAGTAAAGATTGGGCAGTAATAATAATTCAACTGTTAGGACTGTTAGGACTGTTTCTGGGAGAAAGAAAAGGGTGTTTTAAGGTATGAATCAACTATTATACAAGGATTTTAACCCTATGTAATTTTCATTTGCTATTACCTGGCCTAATAGTTCCTGCCCTCCATAGGTGGCTAGCTCCTCCTCGATTTCTTTGAAGCTGCCTTTACCATGTTCAAAAGCACGCTGGAGTTCTTTCACCCCATTTGTTAAATCTTTCTTGACCATTAAATAGAATAAGGCTGACTGGAAAAAAGTCTGGGATATTTCGTCTGCTTTTTCAGTATCTACTTTTAGCTTGGGGATTCTTTGGATACCCTCTTGTCCCCCTATAAAGTTTACAAAATTCATCCATCTACCTGTAAGCGCTCTTACTATTCTGGGGTCTATCCCTTCATTTTTAAGCGCATGGGTATTATTGAAAGGAATTCTCCCACAATTTACCTCTGCATAGGACTTATCTTTCCCCAGGCATTCAAGTACAATTCTACTTCCTAGTGGATTAGCAGAACCGTAACTTACCCCACTGAAAACTCCACAATAAATTCTACCCGGCTCCGGAAACTTACTGCTTACTTTTAAGATAAAGGTTCCTCGCCTCCCCTTATTATCTACTATGCTCCTACTATCAAGATTATGCAGCGTAATGAATAAGCTGGTATTAATGATAGTAGCTTCACCGTGAGAATATTCTCTTTCATAGTCTAACCTGTGCCTGACATATCCGTACTTGGTTATTTCCATAGCCCCTATGAGGATAGCCTTACTCCTTTTTCCCTCTGGATCATCATTTCTTATTCTTCCATATGAGAATACCCTATACACTCCTTCATACGGGCATATTCTGCTAATGCGTTCTAGGTCTGACCTTCCTCGGAAACTCCCTAACCTGGCTTGTGCGTTATAGGATAGGTAATTAATCATTACCTCCTCTAAAGAAGTCACCTCAGTATGAAGTTCTTTTCCTTCCAGGAATAAACGGTTATCGAAAGGATCTACCACCCCTGGAATAGCAGATAAACTTTTCTCTTCCTCTAGTTTCACCATAATGGCTAGCCCACAGCCTACAGGTTCTTTGGATCTGTAAACCGTATTATATGTACCAAAAAGGATTTCCCCCCGGTTGTTGGTGGGAAAAATGAGGTTTAGGAATCGGGAGTTGGTATGACCTACCTGATGAAGGTTACAGATGATGTATTGATTTTCTGATTTTTCATCTATGTATACTACCCCTTCTCTATCTTCCTGACCAAAAGATGTTAGGGTACAAATTAGTTGGTTACGTTCCACCCCCTCTTTGATCTCGAAAACGTCTCTTCCTACCCAACTGATCAACTGGTTCCCTGGGAGAATATCAGAGTTTAGTGCTTTATACGTGTAGCGTTTATTACAATACAGATAGTAGCGCCCTATAAAACGAGTTAGTTTGTTGTAAGCTTTGGCTTGAGGAGAATCATCCTCTGCACCGTTTAATAGAGGTGTTTTGAACCCAGCGTTCAGACTGGCTTCCAATAAAAATTTCTGTATGTCTGGTTTTATAGCCCTAAGCATCCTTTCAGGAGAAGAGGGAGTAGATCCTTCCTGAATTTTCTCCAGGATAAGGACGGAAGAATGAACATGACTAGACTCTCCGCTTTGGTATAAGTAATGTCCATAAAACCGATTGATCTCTTCCTGGAATCGCTGATAAACAAATAAAGTAGTTTGAATATTTACCTGAATAACAAACCTGCTAATCCCGTTCTGATCTTTTCCTTCAATCCTAATAGGTAAGATTTCATGATTGATAGGCTTCTCTATAAATACATCAGCTTCGTGTTGGTTCTTACTCCTAATATTTTTGTAAATAAACTTCCCTTTCCCGTCTCCTAAATACAGTATGGCCCGTTGGAATAGGATCTGCTGAGGAGCTACTATTTCTCTATTATAAAAGTGAAAAGTGCCTTGAAAATGGATGTTACTACCTGAGCTTACTTCTGTAGCTGTTGAAGGGTTTTGATCACTATTATCTGGTAATACAATTTTCCTCCAATGTTCAATTTTGACCTCCAAGAATAGCAGGATTTTATAAAGCGTGTAGCGGGAAGTGGTTTGATATCCCTTTTTTTTCTCTTGTGGCAGGTCGTAATTTTCTTTTAAAGATCTGATAGCAGAATGACCGCTAATCCATCTAAAGGTGTTCTCTTCATTCCCAAATTGGGTTAGATATTCCTTGAATTTAGGGATAGTATCACAGTTTTCCGGAAAGGAAGACCTACTGGGAAGAGCTCTGGGAGTAGAGGCTGAAGGGTCTGATAGGTATTGTTCGGTTATCTGAAATCGCTTAGCTGCTCCTTCAAAACTTGGACATATGGCCTTGTCTAGAATATTAGTGGTGATGACAGGATTAATGATGGAAAGAACCTTTTCAGGGTTAAAGGAGGGAGTGAGGAAAGCTGGATATTGTTCACCTATGATTTTGTGGAATTCATCGCAGTACGTCTGTGGTAGTATAGGAACTGAATTAACCGGCTTAGCCATAATACCCTAACCTCTTTTAGCTAAAATATGGTAAAGTGTAGGGTTAAATATAGTAAGGAGTCCGTAAATTATTCAAATAAAGATGTTCAAGAAGTACCTTATTTTCATGTAATCAGATAAATAAGGTTAGACTAGTAAAAAAATGGAAAGGGGAATATTCCAGTAAACTGGGATATTCCCATTCCATCAGGTATAAGTAAGAATCCCCTAGCTGAAAAACCTAACAGGTAGGAGTACACTCAAAAAGGCAATTATACCTGTAATCAAGTCCTCAGGGATACTCCCCTCAGTTCCAGATGAATAGTTTAGATCATCAATCCCTACTATGGGAGATCCATAAGAAACGGTACTGAGAATAATAAGCCCAAGAAATAGAATAATACCTGTTGTTTTCATAACGGTCTTAATTAAAGGTTCGACCGCAATGAGCTGGTTAATAGGATATTATAGAATCACTTCTTGAGGAAGGGAGGGGTATATTTGAGCTAGGGTGGATATGACTTGATGTAGGTATTGAGTTGTAGAGAATAAGGCTTGGCTACAGGTAATCAGGATATGGATGGATAAGTAGTGCTAAGCCATTTCCTTAGGTACTTCACTAAAGATGGTTTAGAGCCTAACCTAGTCAAGAAGTAAAAAGTATCCCTCTGAATGTTTAAACTTGAACGCTAAGAGAATGAATCTTATAAAATACGAAGTTAACCTTATGAGTGGATAAAGCCTTGCAAGAGAGTTTTCATTCTTTTATCACAGCATAATCTGATATATGAAATAGGAACTCTTTCTTTTCATTTCAATGGCAGCTCGGGATATTCATTTTTCATGGATTATTCTACATAAGAGAAAAAAGAATGAGCAATCTATTTGGAAAAGGAAAAAATAAGCTCAGAGCAGAAAATCGATCTTTACCTACTCTTTCCTCCCGACTAATTATAGGAGGATTGGTTATACTAATTGGTTCTGGACTTACTGCTGGTTAGTACCTGGGTTTATTTTCTACCCTTATGTCCACCTCCCAAGTCCAAACTGTAGATAGTGATAATGATGGGATAGAGGATGATGTAGACTGGAAATGTACACCTTTCTATTCTATCTAACCTGTGAAAGAAGAATTCTCTTATTGCATTTCCATCCCCTGCTTAAACCTTCTTATTGCTGGTAATTTTTGATGTTGACATTCTGTTAATATGACCAAACCATCCAATAAGGGGAAAATGAAGATAAATACGCAAGTAAAGCAAAGCCTTAGTACTCGCTTGGTTGTAGGCAGTCTGGTGTTGTTACTTAGCATGGGGGTAGGGGTGGGATGGTATATGGGAGCCTTTACAGCTCTTATGTCCCTATCTCAAACCCAATCTACTGATACAGATGGAGATGGAATAGATGATAATATAGACATAGATGATGACAATGACGGAATTCCGGATGAGGAAGAAGGAGGGGTGACCTCTAACTGCTTAGTAGGCTTCTTTCAGGTGATTGATGATGTACTACACGTATTGGATCCGGATAATGGCAGCTATATTCCCATAGGCCCTCCAACTGGATTCCGGTATAATGGTATAGGGTATAATCCGGATGATGGACTTTTATATGGCTATGCCAGGAAATCAGGTACAGATAAGAATGGAGCAAGTATTGTGAGTGGAGATATTATTTCCATTGATCCTAGTAATGGAGAAGCAGAGTTTGTCATAAATAGTGGGAGCTCTTCTAATGTGGCTGCTGGGGATGTGTATGACGGGGTTTATTATTTCAAAAGAAATAATAGAATAGATGGATACAATATAGCTACTGGCGTCATTTCTACAGCCGCTAATGCTCCTTTTTCCCCAAATGACTTAAGCATTATTGATGGTGTAGTCTATGGCTTAGACGGGGACAAGCTTAGTAGAATAGATTTGACAGCAACTACCCCTACCCTAACTACTGTTACGGTTTCTGGTGGGGTTCAAAATGGGATTTTCGGAGCCTCCTATGTCAGTCAGAATAACCGCTTGTACTTCTCTAATAACAATGGTGGATTATGGGAAATAAAGGATTACACGAGTGCAAATCCCACAGGTGTATATGTCATTAACACTAGCAAGACCAATTATAATGATGGAGCTGCCTGCCCGAGCTCCAGCTTTGATTTAGTAGATACAGACGGGGATGGCATCATAGATAGTAGGGACCTGGATGCTGATAATGATGGAATACTAGACATAGTGGAAGCAGGAGGTACAGATACAGACGGAGATGGCAGACTGGATGATAATACAGATACTGATGGAGATGGTTTAGCAGATATATATGATAATGATGATACAGATGGCCCGACAGGTACTAATCCTTGTAGCCCTTTATTCACCTGTATCAACACCGGCTCTACCTCCCTTCTTATGGATACAGATGGAGATGGTACCATAGATAATGACCTGGATTATGAAGGAGACGGTATTCCTAATATGAGAGATTCAGACTCGGATGGAGATGGTTGTGGAGATGCGGAAGAAGGAGGGGGAAATTTTTCCTTAGCCAGTGGGACAGTGCTGAATGATACCCTCACAGGAGGAGTAGATGCTAACGGAGTCCCCGTAATAGCTGGTAGTACTGGGCAAAGTGTAGGCTTTTCTTATGATGAAAATGTGTTAGCATGTTCTTTTCCTGTTTCAGTAGATACAGATGGGGACGGAATAGATGATAACATAGATTTAGATGATGATAACGATGGGATTCCTGATGAACAAGAGGGAGGAGAAACCACCAACTGTATGGTTGGCTTTTTCCAAGTGATTAGTGGGCAGTTATATTTGCTCAATCCAGATAATGGCACCTACACCCCAATTGGGCCTAATGCTGGCTTTCCGTATAATAGTATAGGGTATAATCCAGATGATGGGATGCTATATGGTACCACCCTCCAACAGGGTACTGATGTGAATGGTACAAGTGTTGTTGAAGGCGATATTATTAAGATAGACCCTAATTCAGGCGAATTCCAATTTATTGTGTTTGGAGGTGAGGATAAGGGCTCAGCAGCTGGAGATGTCTATCAAGGGATTTACTATTATAAGACATATCCTGGCATAAGCAGCTATAATATTGCTACAGGTGTTATTTCTGAGATAACAGATATCAATTTTTTACCTGTGGACTTTAGTATTATAGATGGGATTGCCTACGGTTTACGGTACCAGGATTTATATGTAATTGATATTATGGCTGCTTCGCCTACTTTGACCTTAGTACCTGTTCCAGAGGTTCCTAGTGATAGGTCATATGGTGCCTCTTATGTAGGTCAGAATAACCGGTTATACTTTTCTAACAATGATGGCGGGATGTGGGAGATTAAAAATTATACAACGTCTACTCCTACAGCTACTTACGTAATTAACACCACACCTACCTATGCCAATGATGGAGCTTCCTGCCCGAGTTCAAGCTTTGACTTTATAGATACAGATGGAGACGGCATAGAAGATAGTAAAGACTTGGACTCAGATAATGATGGAATACCAGACATAGTAGAAGCAGGTGGAGCAGATACAAATGGTGATGGAAGAGCAGATGATAGTAGTGATGCAGACGGAGATGGGTTAGCAGATATCTATGATAATGATGATACAGACGGTCCTGCTGGTTCCAATACCTGTAGCCCCTTATTCACCTGTTTGAATATGGGTTCTACTTCCCTCCTGATGGATACTAATGGAGATGGGTCTATAGATAATGACCTGGACTTTGATGGAGATGGAGTACCTAATAACCTGGACCTGGATTCAGATAATGATGGCATCCTGGACATACTGGAGAATAACCTATCCGGCTTAGATACAAATGCAGACGGTCAGGTAGATGATGCCCTTACTAATGACTCGGATGGTAATGGATGGTCAAATTCCACTGATGGTGGGAATGGAGGAACCAGCCCCTTACTTACCACAGATGCAAACAGTGATGGAGTAGCTGATGCCTACCCTACCCAGAATTCAGATAATGATGCGACGCCTAATTTCCTGGATATAGATTCTGATAATGATGGAATCACAGATAATACTGAAGCGCAGGATACAGATACCTACCTATCCCCAACTAACCTTGATGACGATAGAGATGGCATAGATGATGCCTATGATAATGATGATTCTCAGTTTGGAGGGCCTAGCTCAGGCATAAGCCCTGTAAATACAGATGGACTGGATTCAATGGACTACCTGGATACAGATAGTGATGAGGATGGAATTGTAGATGAAATAGAGGGGCATGATACTAATACAGATGGTGTAGTAAATAATGATGATACCCCATCTGCCAATACCGGACAGTCAGGAGGAACGACAGATGTAGACGGAGATGGCTTATTAGATGGTTATGATAATGATACCTCAAGTCCGGATCCTACTAATGGAGGACTTGGGCCAGAAGATCATCCTGATACCATGGGGCCTACAGCTGAGCAAAACTGGCGAGAAGAACCTGGTAATCTTTTTCCGGTAGAGTGGTTGGCTTTTGACGGAAAACAGGAGGGGAATACCGTAATTCTTGATTGGATTACGGCCACAGAAATGAACTCGGACTTCTTTAGTATAGAGAGGTCTTTAAATGGGATAACCTTCTCCCAAGTAGGAAGGGAAAAGGCTGCCGGAGATACACAGACCCCCACAGCGTATAGATATGTGGATGCAGCCCTCCCCGCTGTACGTCCTGAAAGACTGCTGTATAGGCTGCGGCAGGTGGATATAGACGGTCAGTTTAGTTACAGCAATACCATTGAATTAGCCTTTACGCAGGGAGACGTATTCTCAAGTCTAAAAGTAGGGCCTAATCCAGCTTCTGATATAGTGAGGGTTAGGTATACACTTGAAAATGCTCAACCTACCTCATTAATAGTCTATTCTCTAAAAGGCCAGAAAATGTATGAAAAAGTATTAGATAGGGCAGCCGGAGAAGAAACCACCATAAATGTCTCTTCATGGTCTGAAGGGATTTACATAGTGAGTCTATCTGGCAAAAACGTTAAACCGGTTAAGTTGCAGGTTAGGCATTAAAGATGGGAGAAGGTGGGACTTTGTCCTGCCTTCTCAATTCCTTACCTTAGGGCTAGCCGAAAACCTGTCTAATGTGAAACATTCACCCATCAAGCGCCTAAAGGTAAAAAAAGGAACCTTTCTCCAGCAGAGAGGAGAAGTTAATACCAAAGTTTATCGAGTACATGCTGGTTTACTAAGAAGCTATTGTGTAGATGAAAAGGGGAAGGAACATATTTTTATGTTCGCACCTGAAGGGTGGATCATAGCAGATAGTACCCCGGCAGATGTCCCCTCAGAACTCTATATTGATGCCTTAGAGGATTCTCTGGTACTAGTATCGGAAAAGGTGATGGACGTTAAACCCGATTTTAAAAGAATTGTGAATAGAATGGATACACTCCAAAAACGTGTGATCATGCTACTAAGCGCGTCTGCCTCTGAACGTTATGAAGACTTTATAAAGACCTACCCAGATATTGTGCAGAGAGTTCCTCAGAAAATGATAGCCTCCTACCTGGGAATTACACCTCAGGCGCTCAGCAAAGTAAAGAGAGAACTGTATGAAAAAGATAAGTGATATAGAATTGTTAACATAGATTAATAGAGATGTGACTGGAATGTCGGACATTACTAAAGAATAAAACATACTAGCCAACTGCTATGATATAGTCATCTGCTAGATAAGCTTTTATCTCTTTCATTATATATGATCCGGCCACATGCATCTCCTCCTAAAATCCTTAATCGGCTTCCTCTTTTTATTGGGTTTTTCCGGTTTACTTAACGGGCAAACGGAAAAAGCTACGCCTCCTGCTTTCCAGAATAATAGATCACAGGAGTCCTATGAATACCTCATAAACGCTGAGACTAATCCTTACCAGAAAGCTTTTGGAGATGACTTAAAATATATTCCCCTGGCTGATAGCGGGTCTATTTACCTTTCATTGGGAGGAAGCTACAGGGCGAGAATGGAAAGTTTCACGAATAGAGACTGGACTCCTGGTGAGAATACCTACTATTCTCAGAGACTCAGTACGCATGCTTCTCTGCAACTAGGCAGGCACATTCGCTTATTTGGGGAAGTTTATCATGGGTTAACTACCGGAGAAGATAAATTTTTTCAGGATGATGATATAGACTGGCACCAAGGATTTATAGCCTTCACATTTGGGCTAGCAAAGAAATATGAAGTAAATATTAGTCTGGGACGACAGGAAATGGATTTAGGAGCCGCCCGGCTGGTAGGAAGAAGAGATGGTACCAATATGCGCAGGAGTTTTGACCTGGGGAGGATAAGTCTGACAAAGGGGGCTACCAAGGCTCAGCTTTTTTATGGAAAGGAAGTAAGCCCCCAATTCGGAGCCTTTGATAATGTATTTAGCTTGTTTGATGAGGATGCCACAAATCCTGAAATATGGGGAATCTATACGGAATGGCCGATAATAGAAAACGAACATATCATTGAAGCCTATTACCTGGGATTTCAATCTGATGTGTCCAGAATGAGTGATCAAATAGGCAAAGAGACCAGGCACTCAATCGGGATTAGAAGCCATGGACAGGTAGGCCGGTTTATCTTTAATTCAGAACTCATCTACCAATTTGGAGAACTGGGAGAGAGTTCCATTAGTGCGTATAATTTTGAAACGGATTGGAAGTATATTCTTCTTACTACCAAATGGAGGCCCATGCTAGGGATTAAACTGGATTTTTCCAGCGGAGATAGGGAAGTAGGGGATGATAAGCTTCAAACGTTTAACCCCATTTTTGTAAATCCCGGTATTTACAGCTTGGCAGCTATAAATACCCCTGCTAATCTGACTAGTTTCCATCCCAGCTTTACCTTTTTTCCCTTGAAAGAGCTTACCGTTTACATGGACTATGCCCTCTTCTACAGAACTAATAGGGAAGATGGCCTATATGCTCCTCCCCGCTTCTTGAATAGAGAACCTAATGGGATCAGAGATAGGCACATAGGAGATGTGGTGGGGATAAATCTAAAGTATGGAGTGAACAGGAATATCTCCCTGAACTTACTCAGCTCCTTTTTTATAGCAGGAGGATTCGTAGAGGCTTCAGGCCCGTCTAAAAATATTTTCTATCTGGCAGCAACTATACATTTTCTTATATAAACCCATCCTATAACAGTTGAATCATGAAACAAATTACTTTGGTTCTCTTAGTTGTAACTTCCTTAGTGGTAGCTAGTGGCTTTACCCTATGGAAAAATAACCTCACCCCTTCGGAGCTACCAGGTGCTAATGTGATTTCTTTTGGACCTGATAACGTACTCTTTGTAGGGGATAGCAAGGGAGGGAAAATCCATGCCATTCCCACAGAAGGAACTGAATTAAAAGAGGCTGTGCCATATAACTTTTTGGATTTTGACCTAAAGTTGGCAGAAGTATTGGAAATGGAAGCCAGAGACCTTGTCATTCAGGATATGAAGGTTCACCCCTTGAGTCAGGAGGTATATGTGGCTGTAAAAAAAGGACATCAAGCTGATGCAGCCTTTGCCATAGCCATAGCTAATCCTATGAGAAAGGACATTAGCATCCTGGAGGTAGGATCTGTGGATTATGAAGCGGTTTCCATTAGAAATCCTGCTTCAGAGAATTTAGTCTTCTGGCGTGATAAACCGGGGAGTATGCTAAATATAACGGACATAGATTACTATGACGGACATATCTATGTAGCCGGAATCCAAAATACGGAGTTTGCTTCTACCCTTCGTAAAATCACCTACCCTTTTCAGGGAGAACAAACCTTAGTTGGGGGAATAGAAATCTATCATGCTATTCATACTCAAAATGAAACACGTGCCCCTATCAGAACCATGCTTATCACAGAGCTGGATGAGGTGCCTACGTTAATTGCCAGCTATACCTGTACCCCACTAGTTACTATTCCTCTTTCTGAAATTAGAGAAGGGAATAAAATCACCGGCAATACCATTGCAGAGTTAGGCTATGGCAACACGCCCGTTGATATGCTTACCTACATAACCCAGGAAAATGATGGGAGCCCAGACCAAAAGCTCATGATCACTCATAAGCATAGGAGTGGGGCACTTATCTCTATGAAAGATGTGGCAGAAGCTAGTAAAGGAGAGGGCCTTGCAGGGAAAAAGGGCTTATCAGGTATGCCTGAGGGAATCCCCAATTATTCCCTGCCTACCAGCACAGTCATCCAGGTAGATGATCAAAATCAGATGATGTTGGCTATGCTCAAAAGAAATCTTGATACAGGCGGTATTGATTTAGTTTCTGAGTTAAAGGGGCCTTATTTACGCCTAAGTGAGTTCATCTCTGAATATGATTTCCCTGACTATAAATATGGAGAGGAACAAGAATTTACCAAGCAATTCCATGATATGGTTAAGCCCATGGAAGGATACCCAGAACTGACTTCTGATAAAACAAATAAATAGGTAGGTTCAAGTGAGAGCCCTTCTTGGAAATGAGGAGGGCTTATTTTCTATTTCATAACACGGTATGAATGTTAGGTATTACCTCTTTTGTGAGTTACTCGCTACCTTATGGCTCGTGAGCTGTTCCACTGCTGTAGAATCACCTCCAGAGGTAGTAACTATTTATCCTACTTCTGACACCCTTCCAGAAAACCTGCTTAGAATGTATATCCAGTTTTCTTCTCCCATGAAAACGGTGGGGAACCTGGAAAAGATCCAGTTAGTAGATTCTCAAGGTAAGGAAGTGAAAGGGGCCATTTTTAATAATGTTTATGAGCTGTGGAATGCTGAACAGACTCAGCTTACCTTGATATTTGATCCTGCCAGAGTCAAAAAAGGCCTTCAAGTATATGACTCGCTGGGGCCTGCATTGCTTGTAGGAAGGGAGTATCAGCTGCTTATAGAAGGATTAGAAGATGTTACTCATCTTCCCTTGGCAGAGAGTTTCCTAAAAACATTTGTGGTATCTGCTCCTGATACGGTTCCTCCTAATCCCGGAAATTGGGAATTAGCAGAACCAAAAGCTGGCAGTAGAACCCCCCTATTTATAACATTCCCCACTATTCTGGATCAAATGTCATTGAACACTAGAATCCTGATTTTAAATGATCGAGGAGAGGAAGTTTTGGGGGACATAAAAGTGGGGGAATTAGAAAAGAGCATAGCATATGTTCCAGAAGTGAAGTGGCAAAAAGGGCAATACCATATTATGGTACACACTAGACTGGAGGATCCTGCCGGCAATAATATAAGGGGGCTATTTGACCATCCAGTTGGTAGCCTAAGGGGTGATCATGAAGAAGAAACCTTGGATCTGGCCTTCCAGGTAGAGTGAGCCTTTATTGAATGATATGACTGCCTTTCAGCATGAAAGGAAGGGTATGTATATGCCTGCAGAA
Organism: Bacteroidota bacterium; assembly: GCA_039026975.1. Classification (GTDB taxonomy): domain Bacteria; phylum Bacteroidota; class Bacteroidia; order J057; family J057; genus JBCBKZ01. The sequence goes on from JBCCLI010000113.1 coordinate 15,120, forward strand.
TCCTTTGACAGTTGAAACAGTTGGCCTCATCTAGTGGCCATACATGCTGGGACCTTAGACCCAGTACCCAGCTATCTATTATGCATTGATTAATTCTTCTCGCTTGGGAATGGTAAAGTGGAAGGATACTCCATGTTCTTCGTTGGGCTTGACCCAGATTTTTCCTTTGTGCTGTTCTACTATTTTTCTACTTACGGCCAGCTCTATGTCTGAGTAGGGGCTGGCTTCTTCCTGAGAAAGCACCTTAAATATATTAGCAGCTTGCTCATTGGGAATGCCTGTACCTTCATTATGAATGATGAACTCATATTCATCCTCATGCTCTTTGCTACTGATTTTAATGATAGAATAAGAATCATCCTGGTGCTTGAGAGAATAGGAAACCAGATAGGAAAATAGCTGTGAGAATTTAGCCTTATTAGCTAATACATTAGGAAGGTTATGGAGAGAAATTTTAAGAGATTTATTTCTGATATGAATAGGTAATGTGCTCAAAGTCTCCGCTATGAGCTCTTTTGAATCAAATATCTCAAACTTATCCTCTTTGGAGCCCGTCATGGAATACACAATCAGGCCGTATAATACCTCCTCCATCTCATCCAGATTAGTTTCTATTCCTTCAATATCTTTTTCATAAGCCTGAGATTTATTCCCCAATTGTTGACATATCCGCCTCACATTCATTAGGGCGCCCGTCAAGTCTTTAGAGACTATTTCTGAGAATTTTAGCAAGTCATCATGAAGAGAGCTCAACTGCTTATTCTGGTATGCTATTTCATTATTTTTCTTAAGAAGGACCTCGTTCCCCCTGGCCTTAGATTTATACCTTACATAAAGAAGCCAGAAAATGACCACAAAGAAGGCAACTCCAAAAATGAGGGCTAATAGATATAGCCTATTGATCCGTTTCTGGTTTTCCGCCTTTAGTTCTTCTATTTCTGTTTCCCGTTTTTGGATTTCATACTGTTCCCTAAGTTCATCCACCTTTTTTTGATTAGCCTCACTTAGTATGCTATCCTTTAGGAAAATATACTTTTTCATGTAGGTATTTGCCTCTTCATAATACCCTAAGGCTTCATAATTGAGGTAGAGTTCTTCATAAACTCTTTTTTCGAGATCAGTAGCATCTATTTCTTTGGCAATAACCAAGGCTTTATTGAGAGATTCCATGGACTTGGGTATTTCTCCTAGTTCCCTGTAGGCTGCCCCTAAGTGTTCCTGATATAGGCCCTGATCTTGCTTGATACCTGCCTCTTCAAAGTAGGTAACCGCTTTAGAAAAGTAGTAAGCTGCCGAGTCAAAGACCCCCATGGTAAGGTGCATGCTTCCCATAGCTCC
>JBCCLI010000114.1:0-16274 GCA_039026975.1 Bacteroidota bacterium
GCTGCCAATAAAAAAGCTTCTCCTTTAAAGCAGAAATCTATGGGGATGGAGATCACGGCTGAACGTATAAAAGCAGCCGGAAAAGTAAAAGGCTCAAACGTAAGCTTTGTAGACTTAAAAAATGATGATGGTTCCGCCAGAGGGACAAAAGTCATCATTAAGATGCCATATAAACTGAGAAAACAAGTAAGAGTATGAACAAGATACGAGCCATACTGGTAGAGGACGAACCTACCGGCATGGATAACATACGGTTCAAACTGCAAAATCAATGTCCTGAGATAGAGATAGTGGCAGAGTGTACGAGTGGGGCTGAGGCTATACGGGAAATTAACAGGCACTTGCCGGATGTTATTTTCCTGGACATCATGCTGGGAGACATTACAGGCTTTGATGTGCTGGATGCTATTAAGCATCCGACCTTTGATATTATTTTTACGACCAGCTATGATGAGTATGCCATTCAGGCCATTAAGACATCAGCTTTGGACTACCTGCTCAAGCCTATAGATGTGGATGAATTAATAGAGGCAGTGGCTAAGGTAAAAGTGAAGTGGATGCAAAAACATAGGCAGGCCCAACCCCCTACGCATACGCATAAGATTGGCTTTCCTATATCTACCGGGCAGCAGTTTATCAGGCTGGATGAGATCATTTATGCAGAGGCTATGGATAATGTAGCCATGCTATATCTGATTGATGGTAAATCGGTAAGGCTAACTAAGTCCCTGGGATGGGTGGAAGAGCAATTGAATGGCCAGGGATTTGGGAGGGCACATCACTCTTATCTGATCAATTTTGATCACATAAAAGAATATATACGAAATGACGGCGGCTATGTCATTATGACTAATGACAAGGCCATTAGCGTCTCCAGAAGAAGGAAGGAAGAGTTTCTAAATCAGTTAAAGCAATGGGACGCCTTATAAGCTAAGCACACAAATTGTTTTTGTACCCCTTTATTCATTAACGCTAAATATTATCGCCATGGGAGATCCACGGAAACCTAAGCCCAAAGGGCCTAGACCATTAGAAACACACGACCATAGAAGATACTTCGTCCTGCTGGTGGGCATAAACGAATACTTAGACCCTGTCCCTCCCCTGGGAGGATGTGTCGCTGATGTAGAAAATCTTGAGAATTACCTAACTAAAGAATGGTTAACAGGTAGAGCTGATAAAGACCAGACAACGGACTGTGATGATCCTGGAATAGAAGGAGCTGAAGTAGACTCTTATGGCCCTCTTCATATCCTAAAACTTACAGATAAGCTAGCTACCTATAAAAACATAGAAAAAGCCTTTAATCTGTTTCTCAGGCAGGCACATAGAACTGAGAAGGAAGGTGGAGAAGTAATAGAAGATGTAGCATGGTTCCATTTTAGTGGGCATGGTACGGAGGACTTTGCCGCTGAAGGCTTCAAAGTGTTGGAACCCAATGGAAAAGATCAGGCCATTGTCTGTTATAAAGAGAAAAAAGAAGATGGCTATCTGCTCATGAAGGATAAGGAGATAGCCGTTCTGCTAAATTATGTATCTACAGTAGATCCTATGGGAGATAAAAAGAAGTTTGGTTCTCCCCACATTGTGGTGTCTCTTGACTGCTGCCACTCAGGCTCAGGTACCAGAGATTTTGTCATGGATGAGACCCTGAAAACTCGCTTTGCTGCTATCATGGATGCTAAGACACGTACTTCCTTAGCCTCTGAGGATACTACAAGAGAGTTAAAAGACTATGCCAATGGCTTTTATGCTTCTCAGGAGAAGTTATCTGTGCCTATCACCCCCCATGTTGCCTTATCAGGCTGTGAAAGTGTACAGCTGGCAGGAGACCTTCCAGAGGGAGGGGTATTCTCTTCTGGGCTTATAGATGCCCTGAAAGCTACCAAGGGAAACCTGGATTATTCTGACTTGTATACCCGTTCTCGGTCCTTTGTCCAGAAAAGAAGAGGGAAAGATCAGACCCCCCAGTTTGACATAGTAGGGGACTTTAACCCTTACACTAAATTCTTGGATGGAGAACCCAGTAAGTCCCCAAGAAAATATGAGCTAAAGTTTAAAGATGTATGGCGAGTGGAGTGTGGGGCTGTTCATGGCTTACCCATGAATGGTGAGAAGAAAATTAAGATGAGCATACAAACCATAGATACTGATCCGGAAACTTTGGGGATAGTGGAGATAGATGGGGTTTCTGCTCAGCACAGTACCTTTAGCCTGCCAAAGGATGGAAGCATAAGCCTGGATACTACTACACCAGAAAACTACCGTGCTATTATTAACTACCTACCCATCCCTCCGACTACAGTTTATGTACATGGGGAGGAAGATGGGGTAAAAGCCATGGCTGATGCGTGGGATAATAGTAAGTCCATCCAGATGGAAACCTCTCTGGATGGCATAGGAGAGGCGCAGATAGATGTGGAAGTGACCAAGGAGGAATTCATTGTAAGGGACACAAAGCATAACATAAATGCTATTCCTGAAATCATTAAGAGATCCAGATCTACCAGAAATATTGAGAATTCTGTAATGGCAGATTTAGGTAAAATGGCCAACTGGGACAGGTTTATTCAACTAAATAACCAGGATTCCCAGATCGCTGATATGATTGAGTTTAAGATTGATTACTTCGGGGAGGATCCTGCTAACAAGTTAGGAACCTTGACTAAATCTAGTGTCATTGAGGCTAAGGCAGGAAATGTAATTATGACGGATAGTGCCATGTATGCGTACTTTAGGCCTACAGTAGTATTTAAGAATGTTAAGCAGCGGCTCTATCCATACCTATTCCATCTAAGGGCTAACTACAGCATCAAATCCCAGGAACAGGTGCTCCCCTATAATCCTGATGAATTCAAAGGACAGGATGTAAGTGCTATTCCTAAGCCAGTAGTTACAGAAGATATAGGTTGGGGGATGCCTAAATCAGAGGATGAGGTAACCTGCTACTTTAAGTTGCTGGTAACCACAGAAGAGCTAGAGTATAAAATTCTCCTCCAGGAAGAATTGGGAGGTACCAGAGGGGACATGGTATTTGCCCGTAAGCCTAAAATTATAGAGAATGATTGGCTGGCACTAACGTATAAAGTAGTGCTTAAAAAACCGTAAGATTAGTTATAATAAGTAGGATTGTCGGTTATGTAAGCTGTAGGCCGACAATCCTTTTCTATGTCTAGCTTTTGGCTACTACCCTTGCTGCTAAATTCCGTTGGACATTGGCTTTGTGATGCTGCACATGGTATATGGTGAAATAGAGCAGTTCCCTGAGGGTAATTTTTCCCAAGGCAGGGTGAGGGACTATATACTTATCCAGGCTGTTTTCTGAGGATCTCTTTACCTTCTTGCTGAGGCTATTAATCCTAACCTCCAGTGTCCTCAGTTGAGAATTTTTCTCCTGAAACCCTAAAGGTGCCGGATCATATATTCCTTTTGCCTTTACTCCGCCAGGGCCCACCCTTTCTTGATATCTAGCTACTAAATCTTCGTAGTCATTAGAAGGCCTGTTCGCTTTCCCAAATTTATAGCCTAATATTAGCTTGGGAACAGAGAAAACCATGGTAGCCAGGGGTTTTACACTTGCATTAATGTGGACAAGGTCCTGTCCAGGCGCCCATTTTACTCCTTCATGTGCGTATTCAAATTCTTCCTGAGAAAGAGAATCTATATAGCTAATGAAGTCCTGATGACGTACTACTAGTTGGCTGATGATGTCTGCTTTGGTCATGCTCATAGTGGGTTTGTATACATGTAAAGTAATGATTTCCTTTACGATTTAGGGTCTTGAGGTGGAAATAGACCAGACTTATAGTCCAAACATCATCCCCTTGCGTGCTACCTGATATCCATTCTGTTTTATGAGTAAGGAAGCTTCACTCCCTTCTACTAGAGCTGGATTGGTGTGGTTCAGATGGATGAAGTATACTTTCTGTTTCTCTTCAGGAGGTAGGTCTTTAAATAGTTCCATACTTTCTACGATAAAGGGGTGTGGAATTTCAGCCATATCCCTGTGAGGAATTTCAGCTTGATTGTAGAAGGTAGCGTCTAAAAAGGCAAAGTCTACCTTCTTAATCTCCTCCTGAATGTCCTTTTCCCAAGTATTCCACTTGTCTATGTCAGGTATAAAAAGAGCAGACTTGCTAGGGCCACTAATCAAGTATCCTACTGTCTCAGAGTATTCATCTCTATGGGGGACAAGAAAGGGTTTCACAGAAAGAGAAGAAGATAGCTGGTAAGCAGAGTCTTCTTGCATTTTATTAATAGATATATTTTCTAACACTGTAAGTTGATCCCATGGGCCATTATTCTCCAGATAGTTCTTCATCCTGGGCATAGCATAGACAGGTACACCTGATGCACCTAACCCCTCTTTTCCTAGAAACATAAGTCCAGCATAATGGCCAATATGGGCATGTGTCAAAAATATGCCATCAGGGGTCTTTTGACTGCGGAAAGGACTTAGCTTGTTAAGGTTATCCATTTGGGTAGGCAGGTCAGGGGTAGCATCAAATATCCACTTCTGTTGGTGGGTAGTATCTATTACCCCTAGGGAAACCACTTTTCTATTTGGATCAGGATGCAGGAATAACTCCTTGCAGCAGTCCTTCTCACATCCTATGTGTGGAGAACCTGCATCCTGTACATTTCCTAGGACTACCAGATTAAGGGAAGCCGGAAGGGAAGTAATATCCACCTTTTGTTGAGGAAGTGTGGGTTGGCAGGCGGCTAGAAATACCATTAACCCGGTTTGAAACATCACGCTTGTAGCTATGCGTATTTCCATAAAAGACTGTTAGCTGATTTATGTAAGGTAGGGATAGCATAGCTGATCAACCAATTTCTGCTTCCAAGAATTGGTAAATCAACTCAAAACATCCAAATTCATTCATCTTTCAAAGCTTGAAACTCAGAAATCAGTAATCATCATTCAACATTCTTCTATGTCTGCTCCCACTACTACCTCCCTGCTTGACCTGGCCTACAATGTCAATCACTTCCGGCAAATGGGCCATGAGTTAATAGATCTACTGGCTAACCAACTAGAGAAATCCCTTAACCGAGAGGATGAAGTGATCCCCTTCCGTACTCCAGCGGAAGAACTCGCCTTTTGGCAGGAGCAACTGAATAAGAAAACAAGCCCTTCCGAGACCTTCCAGGCTATTCTGGATCATTCCACTAAAGTTCACCATCCTGGCTATATGGGACATCAGATAGGGGTTCCAGCCTTAATAGCTCCTTTTGGGGGGTTACTGTCAGACGTACTGGCTAATGGGACAGGTGTCTTTGAAATGGGTATGGCTTCTAATGGATTAGAGAGACTCATTACAGACTGGCTGTGCCGGAAGGTAGGCTATGCTGCTGGAGCAGGCTTTATGACGTCTGGAGGTACCCTCGCCAACCTCACCGCCATGCTAGCAGCCCGAAAAGCCAAAGCTCCTACTGAAGTATGGGAAGAGGGGCATCATGAGAAACTGGCCATCATGGTATCAGCAGAAGCCCATTACTGCATAGATAGGGCTGCCCGCATCATGGGCATGGGAACGGAAGGAATCATTAAAGTACCTGTTGATAGGCAGTTTAAAATCAGAACAGATCTGCTGGAACCTATGCTTCAGCAAGCAAAAGATAAAGGACTGACAGTCATAGCAGTAGCAGGCTGTGCTGGTTCTACTGCTACAGGATCATATGATGACCTGCAAGCACTAGCTAGATTTTCTCATAAGCATAATCTTTGGTTTCATGTGGATGGGGCGCATGGGGGAGCAGTGGTCTGCTCCGAGGTGCATAAACACCTGGTACAAGGGATTCAGGAAGCAGATACAATAGCCATTGATTTTCATAAGATGATGATGTCGCCTGCCTTGACTACCGCCTTACTATTTAAACGAGAGGAAGACCCTTTTAAAACCTTTCAACAACGAGCTCAGTATCTCTGGGATAGTGAACAGAGCTATGAGTGGTACCATTCCGGAAAACGGACTTTTGAGTGTACCAAGCTGATGTTATCTGTCAGGGTATACCTCATTTTAACTACCTATGGAGAACAGATTTTTGGGGAGAGTGTAGAGCGTCTGCATGCCACAGCCAAGACTTTTGCTGCTATGTTGGAAGAACATCCTTCCTTCGAGTTACTCCTTCAGCCAGAGGCAAATATTGTCAATTTCCGCTATGTCAGAGAAGACTTTCAAGACTTAGACAGGGTAAATGCTCATATTCGTCAGCAGTTGGTGGAGAATAAACAGCATTACATTGTGCAAACTACCATTCAAGGGAAAAGATACCTTCGAACAGCCCTAATGAATCCCTTCACCAATGAAAATGATTTAAGAGACTTACTGAAGGAGTTAGCAAGCCTGGGAGATCAATGTTGATCCCCTAAAAACCAATTTCCTTCCCATCTCTAAAGAATCCTCCTGTAGGCCCATTTTGAGGTAACTCAGCGGCCCATATAATTCCTTCTGCTCCCTCTTGGATAGATCTGGGGGCACCAGCCCCTCCCATCTCTGTCCTTACCCACCCAGGGCAGATAGCGTTCACCAGTATACCGCTTCCCATTAATTCAGCTGCTAATTTAATGCTCATCACATTCATAGCCGCTTTGGAAACGCTATAGGCAGGAGTACCGGCCCCCATGCCGCTGATAGCTCCGGCCCCACTAGAGACATTCACCATTCTCCCATAGCTATGCTCTTTCATGAGAGGGATACACGCCTTGGCCATCCTCCAGGCACCTATCAGGTTGGTTTCCAGGGTTTCTTTTACGTTCTCCATGTCTGCCTCTTCAGCTGTTTGCCAGTTGTCATAGTTGATACCGGCATTATTTACGAGTATGTCCAGTCGTCCAAATTTATCAATGACAAAGGACATAAGCTGGTCCACGCTTGCTTGCTGAGTGATGTCCAGTTGATGAAAGTGAATATTTGGCAGGCTGAGCTCTTGGACGGCTTGCTGGCCTTTCTCAGCGTTTCGGCTGGTGAGAATAACCTCATGGCCTTTTTCTGCTAACTGGCGGACTACTTCCTTTCCTATTCCTCTATTGGCACCGGTAACTAAGGCTATCATGCTTGATGGATTAAGGTAAGTATCTGCTTCTATTGGTGCGTAAGCATTCTTATAAGTTCATGACTTATACATTCTCCTGAAAAGTAGGGTAAAAAGAGGAGCTAGTCTTTTTAGAGATAAAAATCATCAGTATGACAAGCAAGTTTTTTTTCCCCTTAATGATATTTCTTTTGGGATTCTCCTCTTGTGGCGAGGACAGTGAGACACCTACTGCACAAGCACCCAGTACCTCAATCAACAAAATCATGCCTTTAGGAGCCTCCCGTGTAGAAGGAGCTAGGCCAGTATTTGAAAGCTATAGATTTGAACTTTGGAAATCTCTCCTGGATGGCGGGTTTACCTTTGACTATATAGGAACCATAGATGATGAGACTTCTTATCCCACTTTTTCCAGCCAGACATTTGATGATGATCATGAGGGCAGAGGAGGTTGGACCTCAGGCCAGATCCTATCTGAAATCAGCACTTGGCTAACCCAAACGGGATCTCCTGACATAGTTCTCTTCAGCTCTCCAGGGGGAAATGATGCCCTAAATAGGCAACCATATGAGGAGGCGGTTGCGAATGTAAATGCCATCATAGACATTATTCAGGATAAGAATCCTAATGTAACCATCATCATTGAACAGCCTGCTCCCGCCCGTTCAGATGTAATGACTCCAGCCCTCACTAAGTATTTCAATGATATGTACCAGGAGGTAGTAAAAATAGCTGCTGCCCAATCCACTTCTACTTCTACCGTTCTGCCCGTAGATATGGCTACAGGATTTAATGATTCCTTTTTGGCAGATAATGTTCACTATAATGAGGCAGGAGCTAAATTCATTGCAGATCGTTACTATGAGGTGCTCAGAAACAGGCTTCAGCAGTGAGTATTCTTCATTTCCCCTACTTCTTGATAGTGGTTTTTGAAATAGTGAATTAAATGCTGCTTATGGCTTTGTGTCTTAGCGTGAACGTACCTCATGCCAAGACGCAAAGTTTTTTTATTAATTCCCAAAGCCGGTACAGCCTTAGAATTCAAAAAATCTCTTAACTTTCCCTTAACGTCAACCTAAACTTCACACAACATGAAGCCAGCGAGCTTATGCACTTTTTTATGGGGAATGCTAATTTGCCCATTATTCATTCACGCCCAGGTATCTGTAGAAGACCTTACTAAAGACCTCCATTGGAGAAACATAGGTCCTGCTAATCAAGGAGGGAGAATTACAGACATAGAAGCACGTCCAGACGACTTCACCAAGGTATACATCTCAGTGGCCTCCGGAGGGGTATGGAAATCTGAGAATGCAGGAACTTCCTGGACCCCCCTTTTTGATGAGTATGAAACAGCTTCCATTGGGGATATCGCCCTGGACCCTAAAGATCCAGATGTGATCTGGGTAGGAAGTGGAGAATCCAATAATCGTAACAGTGTTTCCTGGGGAAATGGAGTCTATAAATCTACTGATGGAGGAGCCTCTTTTGAAAATGTAGGGTTGGAAAGCACCCACGCCATTTCCCGCGTACTAGTCCATCCTGAAAATACAGATAATGTATGCGTATGTGCTACCGGGCACCTATGGGGGTATAGCGGAGCGCGGGGATTATTTCAAACTACTAATGGAGGGAAAAGCTGGAAGCAGCTGAAAAAAGGGATTCCTACAGACGGAAAGACAGGCTGTACAGACTTAGTCAGGGATAGTAAGAATCCGGATATCTTATACGCGGCTTTCTACCACCGACTAAGAAAGCCCTGGCACTTTCATTCAGGAGGAGAAGAAGGAGGGATCTACAAGTCTGTGGATGGAGGAAAAAGCTGGAAAAAACTCCCTAATGGCTTGCCTACCCCCACAGGGAGAATTGGGCTAGCTATATATGATAAAAATCCTAACATTGTTATGGCTTTGATAGAAGCAGAAAGGTCAGATACTTTATCCGTTCCTGGCAGCGGGGTGTACCGCTCAGAAGATGGAGGAGAATCATGGACCTATGTGAATACCTATAATAACAGGCCCTTTTACTACAGTCAGATCCGTATCAATCCACATGATGACCAACGAGTATACCTGCTGACCACTACCTTTATGGTATCCACTGATGGCGGGAAAACCATCACTAATGGAAGTCCGGACTATGAGGTTCATGGGGATTACCACGCCATGTGGCTAGACCCTACCCACAAAGACCGCTATTATTTGGGAGCAGATAAAGGCTTCTCCATCACTCATGATCATGGACAGCACTTCCAGTTGATAGATAATTTGCCCATAGCACAGTATTATCGGATCAACTATGACATGCGGGACCCATACTATGTGTATGGAGGGCTTCAAGACAACGGCTCATATGCTACTGCCTCTTTTTCAAGGGATGCCAGAGGGATCCTAAATGACAGTAATTGGAAGATGCATTGGGGGGATGGACAGGATGCAGCAGCTAACCCCTTTGACTATACGGAGATGTATTCTTCCATGGAGAATGGAAGTTACTTCAGGTATAATCCAGAGAATAGACATATTAAGAGAATCAGTCCCAGCCCCTTTAATACCATCAACTATTGGGATCATTTTGATAAGGAGGAAGAAGATCAAATCTCCGCTAATCGTTTTAACTGGTCAGCTCCCCTGCTCATGTCTCCGCATGATCCTTCACATATATATGTAGGGGGTAATCATGTCTACAGATCAGTAGATAAGGGAAGTAGCTGGGAGATTATCAGTCCTGATCTTTCCACTAACCACTCTGAAAAACGCATACAAGGTAGAAGCGGAGGAATCACCCCTGATAATACGGGAGCAGAAACCCACTGTAGCATTACCAATATTTCTGTATCCCCCATAGATGAAGATGTCATCTGGGTAGGCACTGATGATGGTAATATTCAATTCACCACAAACGGAGGGAAAAGCTGGGAAAATGTCCGGGAAAATGTAGCTGAGGTACCGGAAGGGCTTTGGGTAAGTAGGTTGGAAGCCTCTCACTTTCAGGATGGAAGAGCTTACCTCAGTTTTGATGGACATAGAAGTGATAATTTCCAACCATGGGTATTCATGACGGATGATTATGGTAACACCTGGACCCAAATCACCAATGGATTTCCTGCCAATGAGGTGATTAGGGTGATCAGGGAGGATTTAGTGAATCCAGACTTGCTGTTTGCTGGATCAGAAACAGGGGTATGGGTGAGCATAAATAGAGGAACTAACTGGAGTAGGCTAAAAATGAATATGCCCACTGTCTCAGTGTATGATATGAAGATTCATCCTAGGGAACATGACCTCATAGTAGGTACCCATGGGAGAAGTGCATGGGTATTAGATGATATCAGTCCCCTGCAGCAGTTAACTCCTGAAGTGAAAGATAAGCACTTCCACCTATTTGATCAGAAGACAGCTACCCTTTGGGAGAATGTCAGTAGAGGAGGGCAGAGAGGCCATTTCTGGTTTGCCGGAGATAATCCTAAATCTGTGAAAGTAAGAGGTAATGTCCCTAGGGCTAATTTTGACAATCTGGCAAGTATCACTTACTATGTAGGAGAAGGTATAGAAGATAGCCTCACCCTAAGGGTAAGTAGCTGGCAAGGAGGGAAAAAGAAGGTGATGAAAGTACCTGCCACTCAGGGTGTAAATCGCCTTTATTGGAACAGAGAGTTTGATGTAGAAGCCTATTCTCCAGCAGATGAAAAAGAGATTACAGCCATTTTCCAGTCATGGGTAGATGTATATGATATCCGTGCATTAAGAAGAGCCTTCAGTAGATTCAAGACGGCAAAGTCTGCTTATGCCAAGAGGAGTATTCTGGAACCATTAACAGGGGGATATCTAAACTTTGACATAGATGAGAAATTCCTGGTACCTAAGGCAGAAGCCGGCAGCTACCAGCTTAGCCTCAGCCATGGTGATCAGGTAGAGCAAGCCATCCTTACCATACGGGAAGACCCCATGGAATAATAGGATTGAATGAAGAAGGATGAATGTTGAATGGAAACTACTTTTACTCAATATTCATCCTTCTACACACTACTCTCAAAAATCACTACTCAACATTCAATGCTCAACTTTCTACCCTCATCACTCGACACCCTTCAGCCTATCTCCTAGTTCATCCAGCTCAGCTCTGTCCATATAGTTCCCATTTTTCACCACAGCTGCTATGTTAGTAGTGTTCCTGATATTCTCCAGGGGATTCGCATTTAGGAGCACCAGGTCTGCTATTTTGCCAGAACTAATGCTTCCTAGTTCGCCTTCCATCTCAAAGTATTGAGCAGGCCTAAGGGTGGCAGCTTCCAATGCCTCTTCAGGACTGAGGCCTGCCCGCACAAATCTTTCCAGCTCCTCATGTAAACTAAAGCCGGGCGTAAGGTAAAAAATGGGGGTATCTGTGCCTGCCATTAAGCCTATATCTGCATCATTGATTTTTTTGATCATGTCCAGAGTCCAGTTGGCATAATTCACCCGGTTACTGTCCACAGGGTTTTCTGCAAATCGCTGGGCATTCTCCAACCATTTATCCCTGGCTTCAGTAGGTAAGAAGGCAAAATTTTCCTGCCAGCCTTCCTGGGCATACAGCCTGTCTATAGAGGAAGTATTTAGGGCTGCTGTGGGGATCTGCCATGTCTGGTTAGCTGCTAACACACTCAGCACCTCCTGGGTTCTCAGTGAATCCTGAGAGGCTAAGGCACGGTATCTTTGTCTGCTATGTAGATTTCTTCTCAGGATAGCCCCTGCTGTATTCTTTCCTTCAGCCAGTAATTCCTGCCGCTCTGTCAATAGTTCCTGCCAACTTTCAGAACAAGCCATGGACATATTTCTTAGGTGCTCCATACTTCTCAGCCCAGCATGAGAAGCTTCCGTAACATCCATGCTGAGGGGTACATGTCCGGTAACTACATATCCTTTTTTCTCTGCCTCTTTCAGGATGGTATGAAATACTTCAGGGCTGAGCATTTCATAGGCTTTCAGCAAATCTACAGAAGCACTATCCATAGTCTCTACCACAGCTACAGCTTCATCCTCGGTACTGATTCCTACGGCTAAATCTGGATTAAATACACTGGACCCATCATACACCCTGTTTCTGCCATCTATCAAGGGGCCGGCTACCATCATTCGGGGGTATTTATCCGGGTTCTGTCTGGCTTTATTCCGCCATGGAAGTACCTCTTCCAGGTGCCCGCCTGTATCTCTGACACTAGTAATACCATTATAAATAAAAAGGTCAAACATGGCAGGAGAGACGGCTTTATCAAAAATGAGGTGCACATGTGCATCCCATAGGCCAGGAATCAAATATTTACCTTCCCCATTTATTTGTTCGGTATTTCTAGGAAGGCTAATGGTACCTATATCTCCTACTGCAGTGATGGTGTTTCCTTCCAGTAGAACGGACTGATGTTTCCGTAGACCGGAAACGGCATCCCATACATGTACATCTTGAATCAGAAGACTAGGGAAGGAGGAAGCAGGCTCAAGACAGCCTAGGGGTATACAGCCAATGAGAAAAAATAGCATCCATATGCCAATAGGACATTTTTTGGCTAAGTGAAAAATAGTGTTCATTTTCATAGTTGACGTGTGAAAAACAGAATATACAGTAGCTGACAATAAATTATTCATTTTTAGCCGATTTTATTTTCGATTTGTTACAAATATCCTATTCTTCTTAACAGCCTTATGGTTTTTTCTTATGGGCGAACAGACACATGATTCCTTTTATTCCTCACTGGCGGTTCAGGCTATGTCTGTGAGTAAATTGGTTTCCAGGATGGACCTTTTTAGAGAAGTTCCGGAAGACTGGCATATCATCATTACGGATGTCAAAAACTCTACTGCTGCGGTCCAGAATGGCCAGCAGGAAAACATCAACCTGATAGCTACCGGCAGCATTATTGCCGCTTTGAATATTGCGAGAAAAGCTTTTCTGGAAATCCCTTTTTTCTTTGGTGGAGATGGAGGAACTATGATAGTCCCTTCTTCCCTCCTTCCACAAATCATGCAGGCAGAGCTGATCCATAGCCAAAATGCCATGCAGGCCTTTGGGTTACAGCTTAGGGTGGGACATGTTCCGGTAAATGATGTATATAAGGCGGGCCACAGCCTACTCATCTCTCGTTTTCATATCACGGACGCATACGTGATGCCCGTGGTCCTGGGGGAGGGACTTCGATATGCAGAAGAAGTCATCAAGGCAGAAAGCTACGAATCAGAATTACCAGAAACAGGACAGAGCAGCCTTGACTTAGAGGGTATGCAGTGTAGATGGGATAGGATAAAACCCCCTGAAGAACAGCAGGAAGTAGTAGCTTTATTGGTAGATGTTCTTGACAGTAATAACCAGTCCCAGGTATTCCAATCCGTGCTGTCCTCTATAGACAGCATCTATGGCCCCGGACATAATCGCAATCCTATTTCAGTACCTAGACTAGCCTTGAAGCCTACCCTGGAAAAATTAGAAACAGAAACCCTGGCTAGGTTTGGAAGGAAAAACTACCTGTATAAAGTTTATCACACCTTAGCCACCAAACTAGGTACACTTATGTTCAGGTATAATAAGAGCTACAAGCGGTACCTCAGTAAAATGGTAGAACTCGCAGATACCTTAGTGATAGATGGGAGAATTAATACGGTGATAACCGGAAATGCTATTCAACGTGAAAAGCTCTATCAGACCCTTCTGAAGTTGGAGCAGGCAGGAGAACTTATCTTTGGGATGCATGTAAGCCAGGAGAGTATCATGTCCTGTTACGTACGGGATATGAAAGATGACCACATCCATTTCGTAGATGGATCTGAAGGGGGATACACAAGAGCAGCTAAGATATTAAAGCAAAAATTAAGGAGGTGATCACCGAACTTTCTCCCGCTTCTGTTCAAAGAATCCCGCTTTATGCGACCAGAATTTACCTGTGTCCTCATTGGTTTCTATGAGCACGGCCTGATAGGAGAATGAATCTTCTAGTTGAGAACACTCAAGGTATACCGTATTATGTGGATCTAAAACAATAGATTTACAGTTGGTCTTTTCCTGATCCAGACAAATCTCTATAGGCTGATGAGGCAAGCTAAACACTAGTTCTGAGGTAGTGTAAGGGTAAAATGGCTGTAAGAGACTATCATTGACAGAGACTGGAATAGGAAAGGAAGCTTCTCGTTTTTTTCTCCTGAACAGGACTATTTTGGCCTTATTTTTCCGCTTATGTAATAAGTTATCTGCTTCAATTATGATTTCTCCTGTGCTGGGATTGATGTGATAGGCGCTCTTCTCCTTTTTATAGGCTTGGTTAGTAGCACTACCTGAGATACCAGCCGCTATCATACCGCCTACCAGTCCACCTACCAGTCCCCCGTAGTAGGCACTCACAACAGAAACGCTGGGATTAGAAGAAAAACCTGGTAGGCTGTATCCTTCAAAAGACAGGCTGGAATCACCTATGCTGATAGGGAAGTAGCTGCCCATATGATAAACATAGGCCGTATCCTCATAGCAGAAGCCCCAACCTTCCTGGACTTTGCCACGGGTATTGGCCATCATAGGTGTGAGCTCGTAGCTTCCTGCCCAGGCATCTGCTTTTCTTTTCTTTCTTTTAACCGTTATTTCTTGTTCTTGAGTAGGCGTATTCTTTAAGAAATCCTCAAAGGTCTCGTAAATGCCGTTTCTCTTGGGTTCCCAGGCGATAGGGCAAGTCAACTTCCTTTTTTGTGGTACATAGGGCGCGTATACCCATTCTTTACTGACTATGTCTCCATATAGATCAGGCTCTTGATAGGCATGATGTAGCTCATCAAAACATAGGGCGAAGGCAGTCACCAACTTATCAGTAGATTTAGATAAGGTAGCAGCATACGTTCTGTCCTTCACAAAGTGCTCTGTCTGGAGCAGCTTATAGTATTGACCATTATATTGGCTTATAAAAGTGAGGTTTAATTTGGCTGCTAAAAAGTGCCCCATTTCATCAGAGAACTCCAATAAATCTATTTCATTTATTTTGATGATTAAAGGCAAGACCGTTTCCCCTGAGGAGTGGAGACTGGTACTGAAAAAGTCCATTAAACTTTCAGGTAATTCTCCTTTAAGATAAACAGGACTTAAGATGCCATTTCCGTTTAAAAAGTATCCTATATTACGGGTAGGACTGCGTCTGGCGTCTATGACTTCATCTACTATGAAAGGATAGACGCCCCTAATTTCCTTCTTGTCTAACTTAGCATATCTTTTATGTTGGCTAGAAATACTTAGCGGAATTACCAACATGCATATTAGCAAGGTAGGCAATGGGTTAATAGGCATACTATATATTGAATAAATGTTCAATAAATATAGTAGCTTAGAATTTACTAACCAAACCTAATATGTTTTTTATCCATTCTTTTTTTTGTGGGGATATTATGGGTATCGAAAATAATTAGCTTATAAGAGTTTCACTGTAGGGGTGAAGCTATTTGCGCAGGGAAGTATCAGGCAGCTAAAGTAAACCATCTATGCTGTTTCTTGAGCACACGCTTTAACTGCATTGGTAGCGGAAAGGAATACAGGAGAGATTATTCTCCCATCTTATCAAGATTAATTTCAGATTTTCTTAGCCTAACGTAGGACACGATATCCTTCATCTTCTCCTTCTGGTTTCTTTTGATCTTGAGGGTAATCTGACCGTTTTTAGAGGCAGGAAACTTTTCTAATAGCTGGAGGTTGAAGACCGTGATTTTCAAGCGGGAAATAAACCAATTGCGCTTGTACTCAAAATCTTCAATTTCTTCATAGGGGAGAAGGAGCTCTTTCTGGTCGGATTTGACTATTCCCACTAGAGAGTCCTTGATTTGGTAATCCATGACTACCTCCTCCTGTTCTGCACGTAATACTCCCTCTATGGCAGCAAACCCTTGGTAGGCTTCCAGGGTGCTAAAGTGGATACGAAGATTTTTGCTGTACATGTGCTGCTATTTTCTACAAAACTATACGGATTATTCCGGAATCAAAAGCTGAAGCTGCCTGGGGAGAAATACCTAAGAGGTAAGGGTAAAGTTGGTTCTTTGTCTAAAAATAATCCATTCTGCTACCAGGATGTTGGGTATCCAGCAGATCCAGGCAACCCAGCTGTAGGAATATTCAAAATCCCATCTAAAACCAGCCTGCATGATGGGCATGTATATGCGTAGGCTCACAGCAGCCAAACTTAAGGCATAGGAGCGGATCATCCATTCTTTATGAGAGGAGATTTGTTTTCGCCTGACAGC
>JBCCLI010000115.1:0-16247 GCA_039026975.1 Bacteroidota bacterium
GCCTTTATACAGGTGTGGGTTTCCCAATTCAATGTAGCGTCTGGTACTCAGGTAATTCAGGAGTTAGGGCGGGCCTACCTACAAAGGAAGAAGAGTGAAGGTGATATTTCTTATTATGAAGCTGCTTTTCCTAAGGTCATCATCAGGCTGGTGATGGCAGAGTTTAAGGGTGTCATGGCTGTTAGAGTATTCAATCATATGGGCATAGTCCCTTATGGGGATGATGATGTCCCTAACCAGAACATTACCCTGGTGCCAGGTACCTACACTTTTGAGCAAAGCCAAAGGGCGGAGGCCTATCCCTACACATCCAGGATGAATTATAATGCTTCCTACGCCGCCCCCACTGCGCGCTATGCTCCCTCACCCAATACATTCAGAGAAGTAGCTCCCAGGTCAGTAGCTCCAAGACAGGGCTTCTCCATGCCCACTCCGGGGACTTCACAGCCTTCAAGCCTGGATAATTTATCTCCAGGATACTCAGAGTTTATTCCGGATAATGGACAGACCTACATCCCACGCCAAAGTACTTATCCAGGGGAGAGGACCTACACCCCTCCTGTAGCTTATAGCAATAGAAGACAGGGCACACTTGAATTTATCAATACTACTGACTACACAGTAGAAATAGCCAAGCTAGATAACGTAAGTAATACCCGTACCTTTCAGCGCTTATACCCCGGGCAGTCCTATAGACAGGCAACCTATGAAGAAGATGCCTGGATCATTACCAGGGTTCATGACCAAAGACAAATAGCTGTTGTTAATGGAACCAGCTCCAGCCAGGCAGTAGATATAGGCCTGGAAGCTACTCCCTATGACTTTGTTAATTCCGGCTTGGAAACACAAGAACTAGTCCCCGTCCCACAGCTATTATCCGTGGTACTAAAGGTGGCTAACTTTTCCCAGTATGACGTCATGCTCTACACTAAGGATGATGTGAACCAGGAAATGATGGTAAAGCTTATCAGGCCTGAGGATGTGTATGCTATTGACAGTTCAGTGGGTCAGGAGTGGATCTTAAAAGATGCAGTAACCCGTACTCATCTTAAGACCTACATAGCCAATTCCAATAAGGATCAGGTGCTTAGATATGACTGATTACTGCCAGTTAATCATAAGTCCTGCGTAAAAGACGCTACCAGAAAACGTACTAAAGCCATCCTGCAGGTAATTAGGTTGGTACCTAAAATCGATTGCATTACGTCTATTGAAGATATTGCTAGCTGAAGCAAAAAGGATAATTCTTGCATCATTTTTCATCCCTAATACATAGGAGACATTAGCATCTGCCCTGAAATAAGTAGGAAGCCTATCTGCTACATACCGTTCTGGTCTAAATACATTGAGTTCCTGGTCTAGGGAGGCCTGGGTCACAAGGGAGCTTTCTGATCCTTCTCGCCAAATAAAAATTAGCGATCCATTAAGCCTGCTTACCGGAGAATAGGTGATTCTCCCTCTCAGCCAGTAGCCAATATCATAAGGCTTAGTATCAGCTGTGGTCTTATGAATCATAATGCTATTATATGTGAGCGAGGCGGTAAATTTATAGGGCATATTATATTCTACATAGGCTTCTAAGCCGCTGAAGGTTCTGGAATTAGTAGATTCAACGCTAGTCTCATCTGTGGTGGTATGATAGACAGAAGCCTGCATGGTAAACTTCTTTTTGCTGTAAAAATAATCTAATGATAGCTGGTCACTTTGAAGATCTAGAACCCTGGGAAACCTTCCTGGCTCCCATACCCTTTGGAAATAGGTACCGCCCGAGAGATGAATTCTATGTTGGGGAGAAAACTTATATACCACATGTAGCTGCCTGCTCAGGTGTAAACGGCTTGTATCCAGAGACTGATGCACTCTTCCTCCTGCACCTATGGATAGTTTTTCCTCCACCTTCCATTTTAAGTAGGTAAATCCTTCCAGTTGGATGAAAGATTCCTCTGTCTGCAACTGACTCTTAGGATGATCTGGTGCAAGTGCGTATCCTACGGCAGGAACACTCCCTGCCTGGCTCCCTAGTCTTGGCTCTAGAATGATACCTGCCTTTACATTTAGCTTTTTCCCCACTTTATGTAGGTTACCTGCCATATATATATCTTCCTGCGTCTCATCCAGAGAGATATTCCCTACGTCAAAGGTTCTTTCTATTCTGCTGTAAGCTGCTAGAAAAGAGAAAGAGGTCAGGTTTTTCTTGACCCTCACATTCAATAGGTGAGAATTTCTAAATCTGTCTTGTATAAAATCTCCCTGGTAAGAAGGGTGCTGAAAATTGAAGGTATAACTTTCCTTTAGCCCATAATTGAAGAAGTTTATTTGGGTAGTAGGGCTTGCTTTAACACTAAGGTAAGCACCAGCGTCCAGGCTTTGGAACGTCTGTATATCAGATAGGCTTTTCTCATTTAGCCAAGTCAGCCCTTGATGTGGCTGATAATTTCCATAAGCGGTTAGGGATACCTTAGGACTGAATTTATTAGCTGACAGTATACCCAGGTTAGCCAGAGAAACAGATAGGCTATGAGAATTTTGATTTACCTGATCAGGTAGCTGCAAGGCTACTACGCCAGAGGTAGAATTTCCATATTCTAGTGGAGGGTTACCAGGATACACCTCTATTTTTTCCAGGAGTTCTGTCTGAAAAATACTGAAGGTACCTATGCCATTTAACTGGGTAAACCTTCCTGCATCATACATAGGAATTTGGTTTAGGAAGATCCCGGTAGCTGAGGGGCTATTCCCTCTTAGGCTTATACTGGCTGACTCATCTAGCGTAGTGGCTGAAGGGAGCGCATTAACAGCCAGTAAGGGGTCTGCTTTAGCCGCAGGATTTAGGTAGACATCCAGCTTATTTAGCTGATAGATAGCAAAGTCTTCTGCAATAGAAGAAAAGGCTTCAATCTGAACGGTTTCAAGGGTTCGCTTCCTGGGAGATAAGTAGATGACTTGTTTAGTAAGCCATTCTTCTGTCAAAACTATGGTAATAGCTTCGTATCCATACCTACTTACCTTAAGCGTATCCATTTCCTGGTAGGGAAGAGAAAATTGACCTTTTTCATCTGAGTAAGCCCCTTTTTCAGGATTTATCAGGCTTCTGATAAGACATCCTGCCAAGACTTCTTCTGTCTCGCTGCTTTTAATGATGCCTTGAATCTCTTGGGAAAAGAGGGAGGTGAGTAAACACCCCCCTATCATCAAGCTTAGTATGAGTCTGCGAATAAGATACATCTTAGTTGGCTGCTACGGTTGGTAAGAGGGCATACTTTACCCATCCAAAGTTAGGGGCTACTGCTAAGGCTTTTTGAAAAGAGGCTTTGGCTTCCCTCTTCTTATCCAGCTTACTTAAGGCTATTCCGTTCCATGCCAGCGCATCCAGATACGCCCAGTTACCTTCTATTTCCCCTCTTTTTTCAAATTCGGAGGCTGCCTTGTAAAAGGACTGCTGTCCTTTCTCTACACTTCCACCAAACATGGCAGGAGTATTATAGCTGGAGAATGCCTGGAACATATAGGCTAATGGATTTCCAGGATCTTTATCAAAGGCCTTGTCTATGTATCTACCACTTTTAGGGCCAAGGAACATCCCCTGCATAGGACTGAGTCCTATTTTCATGCCTAGCATCCCTCCATACAGCGCCAGTAAGTCTGCGTGGGTATCATCCTTTTTTAGCGTGGCTTCCGCATAGGATATAGCCTCATCCAGCACATCCTCTACATCTACTCCACAGTCACCTTCCATACAAAATCCTACAATAGAATATCTTGTCTGAAGGTATTCAGTAATGAGCGGAAGGTTAGCAGGGTTTTTCTGGGCCAGCTGATGATAGGCCTTGGAAGCTGTCAACATGCCTCCGCTATCCCCTGCAAGGTAAGATTCATAGAAGTTAGTATGTGCTTGTGTCCACGCCTGATTTTGGGCTTTACCCACAAGTGCGATCATAAATAGAAGGGTAATTAAACTGATGTACTTTTTCATGTCAGTAAATATTAAGCTGTGATATTGAATAAATTAGTTGAGCAAGTTTTTTCGTTCGACCCATTCTCCTCTGTGGAGAATCCGGTTTATATCTTTGAGATGTGTAAGTGATTCTATAGGAGAATTATCCAGGACCAGGAAACTCGCTCTTGCCCCTGGCTGGAAGCCTGACTGGATTCCTAGCCACTGGGGAGCGTGAAAGGCACTCGCCTTCAGAATGTCCCAGCGTTCCATACCCGCTTTTTCCATAAGTTGGAGTTCCATGAGGAGAGAGTATCCCTGGAAGGTGCCCAGGTTTCCGCTGTCAGTACCCGTTAAGATGGGAATCCCTGCGGAAGCCAGCTGAGTAAAGGCTGCGAGGACTGAGTCATGGTGAGTCTTTTGGTACTTCAGCCACCCCTTATCTCGGACTAAAAATCTGCTGCTATCCTTATAAGCATTCACTACTCCTTCCAGGGTAATGGACCTAAGCAGAGAGTCTTCTAGTAGACCAGGCTGGCTCATGAAGGTAAGTAAGCCCATATGTACACTAAGGGTAGGGATATACACTATATCCTTTTCCTTTATCTGTTGGATAAGTCTTTCAGGCCCCTTTATTTTAGGCGTATGGGTGAAGCCGTCTACGCCAGCTTCTATTACATCTGAGATATCTTCCCAGGTATTAATGTGAGAGACTACCTTAAATCCATGTTGGTGGGCAGCTTGTATGATAGCCTGCATAGTGGCCTTATCCATGGAAGGCATATAGGTAGGGTTTCGGTTATACATGATTTTGATGACATCTGGTTTGAGTGGAGCTAGTTCCTCCATTTCCCGGTAGGCATCTTCTGGTGAGTTTATGATGCGGGTGGGGGTACCATATTCCGTCCCATGTCCATCTGTGCAGGTAAAAATGGGACCAGCACAGTGGATGTCAGCACCTGGAACTTGTGCAGGAGAGGTGCGCTGCTTATCTCTTAAGTCTATTATGTAAGCTTCTGGAGAGAATAAATCCAGAAAGCCTGTTACCCCTGCATACAGCATGCGCTTGGCAGTACCGTCAGTGGATAGTATATCTACCAGGCCGCCAGGAGCCATATTCCCCCATGAGTGGGTGTGCATATCATACAAGCCTGGGAGAATATACTTTCCTGCCAGATCTGTAATTTCTCCCTCAAACCCTTGAGGTATTTGCTTATACACCTGTACCAGAGTGTCTGCCTGTATGTGAAGATGGCCTGTATGGATCTCTTTTGTTTCAGGATTTACTAGCAAGCCATTGGTTAGTAGCATTCCCTGCCCGAATGAGCTAGATAAGAGGCCTATTCCTATCCATAAAGTCAGCAGTATGATTTGTAAGAAGTGAAACATGATACCTGTATTTAAGATCATGTTCCTAGTTACGGAGGGTCAGCTTGGGAGACTGCATGTGATTGACGAGCCGCAGGATGTACTTGACAACTGATACGGCTTTAGGTCTGAGGCGCTGGCTGATAAAATGGAGAATTTTTTAATAAGTAGAGGTTCTTATTCAGCCTAACATAAAAGAAAGTGCGATTTGCTGATTGGCAAATCGCACCGTTTTAGCCTATTAATGGTGGCTCTTTATTTATTCTTGCTCGTGATTTCAACTACGCCGTTCCTTCCCTTTTCACCATACTTTTTGATAGCAGCCTGATCTTTAATGACTACTACGGTAGCTATATCATCTGGATCTATCTTAGATAATTCACTGCCGGGACTCACTTCCTTCCCATCCAAGATGATTAGAGGAGAAAACTCCTTCTCAGCGGTAGAGGGAAGGATAGATAATTTCTGAGCTTCCTTGGTGGTTACTACGATTACCCCATATTTCCCTTTCTCCCCAAACTTTTCTATCGCTTTTTCTCCTTTTAGGACATCTACTGATGCTATTTTATCAGGATCTAGCTTTTTTAAGATCTCGACGGTAGCCTCATCACCATCCAAGATTACTCTTGGGGGAATATCTTCAAAGGGTTCTGCCATGAGGTCTTCCAGTGAGGGGACTTCAGCTATCTTACCTGCTGTGAAAAAATGTGAATGTTGGGAACTGGTCTTATTGAGAAGGATCTGTAAGGTCCCGCTTTGGGTGATAGCTATTTCATAGCTGGCATTCTCAGGGGAGGTGATGACCAGGACTTTGGAGGAGTTTTCCGAGATGGTAATAGAGAAATTCCCCTTTTTATCCGTGAGGGAGCCCATGTTACTACTCTTAAGAAGGATGGTAGCTCCTATAATGGGCTGGCGGGTATCAGCATCTAGGACTAAGCCTGAAATGCTAATTTCATCTTGATAGTGGATGTTTAGGGTTGTCTCAGGACGGAAAGCTGAGTTCAGGAGTAGACAGATGATACTGATGGGGATTATCCCTAGGGTCTTCAGTCTACTCTTAGTGGTGGATCTTTGTTTATTCATCATATGGATTCGTTTTAGCGTTTGTAATTGATTGAATGCACTGGCCAATGCAAATTTTTGATTTCCGACAGCATACTTGAGAACTGCCATCTGATAGGGTTTCTTGTGGGTAAGTGTGTGCAAGACTTCCTGGTCAGCTTCATATTCATGTACTTCTTTCAATTCTCTTTTACATACCCATAAGGCAGGATTCATCCACTGTACGCATAGGAGCAATTCCATCAGTAGTAAATCCAAAAAGTGTTTTTTCTGAATGTGGACTTTCTCATGGGTGAGAATGAATTCTCTATCTGAGGTATCCTCATGCTGGGTGGGGAGGAGAATATACCACAGAAAAGAAAAGGGAGCTTGAATGCGCTCGCTTATTCTCACCCTGTGATCTGTAGGGGCCAGCGCGCTGGATTTCAGCACTACCTGGAAGACCTGAAAAAGTAGTACACATAGGCGTACTAGCATGAATACGCATCCGCCCACATAGACCCATGTCAATAGCGTAAGTGCATCCCAACTTTTTTCAGGGGAAGTTGGGCTTATTTCTGGAAGGGGAGCTTGCGTAGTCCCTTCCTGAAAGATGAGGGTCTCTGGTAGGCTTACTTGCCAGGCGGTAGAAAGAGGAATCTGCCCAAAGGGAATGATCAATGCTAATATCATGGAAGCTAGGAGAAACCCTCTTCTGAAAGAGAAATAGGTATTCTTCTTAAGTAAGAGATAGTATCCTGTTATAAAGGCAGTTAGGATGCCTGCAGATACTCCCATATGTAGGAGCCACTCATTCATCACGTTCATTTTCTATTGCTTCAATGATTTCTTTCAACTCTTCAATACTGATATTTTCCTGCCTAGCAAAGCTGGAAATGACATTCTTATAAGAACTAGAGAAATAGTCTTTTACCACTAGGTCCATAAACTGATTTCTGTATGCTTCCTTGCTGATGATAGGATAATACTCATAGGTTTTTCCATAAGCCTTATGACTTAAAAACCCTTTTTCCTCTAATAGTCTCACCATAGAAGATACGGTATTCACATGAGGGGCGGGAGCAGGAAGCTCTCCAATTATGTCTTTTACCATAGCCCGTTCTAACCCCCATATGATGAGCATGATTTGCTCTTCTTTTTTGGTTAGTCTGTTCATACCTCTAATATATAACTATTTTTTCAGTTTTAAAACTGAAAAAATAGTTAATAAACTAAAAAGCCAGTTTTTTTGTTATTCGAACTGATTTTGTCATCTATGGCTTGCAGGTAATCAAGTAATCAGGTAATCTGATCAAATCTTCTTTTATCCTTTCTCATAAATCAGGTAATTTCTAGCATGTGGAAATCAGTCTTGTCTGTCATCAAGGATACATCGTGGATAAAGCGGAAATGGTATCACATTGTTTTTTGGATAGCCTATACTTTATTCTGGTATTTACTATTTCTTTCCCTGGGCGCTTATGATGCTTCCTGGACAGATATTTTCAATAACCTCATGTACCTAAGTGTACATACAGGCGTAACCTACCTAAACTTTTATGTGTTAATACCTCGCTTTTTACACCAAAAGCGATATTTGCTGTATGCCCTACTCTTGATAGGCAGTATATTTTTATTTGCCTCCTTTATCAGCTTATATTTTTTATTACTCTTGAAGCCCACAGATATCCCAGCTTATATATTAGAGACTGCTGATTCTTCTTTAGGGAGTGTCTCCATGACGGTGCTTATCACTATGGTAATTAAGATTGTGAGAGAATGGAGGAAAAGCCAGAAGCGGAACCAAGACCTACAACAGGAAAAAGTGGAAACGGAACTTAAGCTGCTTAAAGCTCAGCTGAATCCTCACTTTATGTTCAATGCCATTAATAATATTTACTTCCTGATCAGAAAGAATCCAGAATTAGCTGAGAAAAGCCTGGCCTCATTTTCTGATATGCTGAGGTACCAGCTATATGAGTGTAATGATGAAATAGTTTTACTCAGCAAGGAAGTAGAACATACCAGCAACTTTATGAAACTGGCTAAGCTCAGGAAAGGAGAGAAACTGGACGTCAGGTTCGAAATCCAGGAAGACCTGGACCATATGTTGATATCTCCCTTTCTTATCTTTCCACTGGTAGAAAATGCTTTTAAGCATGTATCAAGTAAGCCTCCCTATAAGGAGTGGATACATATAAAGGTGCATGCTGATGATGGGGGACTACATATTTATGTAGGTAACAGCCATCATCATTCTCCTAAGAGTAAGGAGGTGCTCTCCTATGGAGGCATAGGACTGGTAAACTTAAAAAGAAGGCTAAGTCTTAGTTACCCTGCCTCACATAAGCTGACTATAGATGATGGCGCTGACTCCTTTGAAGTCAACATGAAGGTACCTGTGATTAAACAAGAGTAGGCCGCGATGGATGAAAACTTACGGACACTAGTCATAGATGATGAACCGCTAGCCAGGGAAGGGGTAGCTAAGTACATAGATCAAATTCCTTTTTTGGAGTTAGTAGCTACTTGTGAAAGTCCCCTGGAAGGGGTGCCCTTTATAGATAGGGGAGAGGTAGACTTGATGTTTTTGGATATACAGATGCCTCAAATTAATGGTATCGACTTTTTGAGGACTTTGTCTCATCCGCCCCTAGTCATATTTACTACTGCCTATCCCAGTTATGCCTTGGAGGGGTACCAGCTAGATGCATTAGATTACCTGGTTAAGCCCATTACTTTTGAGCGTTTCTTTAAAGCAGCTAATAAAGCAGTTCATTACCACAAGCTCATTAAGCAAAAGGATGCTACCAGCCAACCTTCTGCTGGTGCTTACTTTTTTATTAAGTCTGAGCAGCATTTTGAGAAAATCATGATAGATGATATCCTCTTCATAGAGGGGCTACAAAATTATATTTCCATCTATACAGAGGAGCAGAAGTACGTAACCCTCATGTCTATGAAAGGGATTAAAAACCGCTTACCTGGAGATGATTTTATTAGAACTCATAAATCCTACATTGTTAATAAAAAGCAGGTAGATAAGCTTTCTGGCAATGAGCTGCACATAGGCACTTATAAAGTTCCTATCAGTCGTACGTATAAGGAGTCTGTAATGAAAAGTGTACTTGGGGATCACTTACTGTAGCTAGTACCTCTTCCTGTTCTTGACTCTCCTGGAAATACTATCTATTCTTTCCTGTGTTCTTTTGAGATCTAGGAAACCTCGGTTTCTTTTAGATTCAAGCTCTTTTATGTCTTTGGTGGTCTTTTCCATTTCTTGCTTGCCTTTAGTAGTTTGAGAAGACATCTCCAGGCTTTCCATTCTGACCTCCTTCTCCACTTTTTTCTCTTGTAAATCTTCATCCCAGCCTTTTAGGGTAGTGATGAGCATCTCTTCTCTTTCCTGCAAACTGTCCAGCATACTAGGCGAATTCCAGCTATCATTTCCTGAGTTATATGAATTTATTGTACTCTCCTGTTCCCGGACTTTCACTTTCAGTTCTGCTAATTCAAGATTTTTATAATACAGACTATCTTTCATATCCTCCATCAGGTCATATAGGTTTTGGTCAGA
The DNA here is from genome assembly GCA_039026975.1 of Bacteroidota bacterium. Classification (GTDB taxonomy): domain Bacteria; phylum Bacteroidota; class Bacteroidia; order J057; family J057; genus JBCBKZ01. The sequence continues at coordinate 9,924 of JBCCLI010000115.1, forward strand.
AATATTTCGGATAGAATCCCACTCATAGACTCTTCCAGAGGCAGCAGTAATTTCATAGGTGATTTGAATAAGGCTATCTCGTTTCACTTCCAGGCTGTTCTCTACCTTTTTCAGTTTGGAGTTTACTCGCTGAAATTGGAAATATTCATACCCAAAAGCCCCACTAAAAATTAACAGGGCAGCTATACTTCCCCATATACCTATTCTCTTTATGTTAGTCAGCCTGGTCTCCAGGTTTTCAGACTTTTGTCGTTGGGCTTCTTCTATCTCATCCTTGAGATTTCGGGTTCTTTTGGCCCTAAGGATAGGCTCTATTAGGGTGTCATGGCTAATCTCATAATTATAGCCGCCATATTTATTGGCTTCACGTCTGATAAGGTGGGTGTTTACCAGCTTAGCTAATAACTCATCACTTACCAGCCCTCTTAGCATTTCTCTATCCAGGCTGACCCTTCTCTGGCTATTCTCAAGAATTAAATGATCCTCAATCAGGGTAATGGCCGCCTGCTTTTCAGCTTCATTATCCAGATGATCTATTTGATCCTGATAGTAGTTTCTAAGAATAGCATTTAAATCCGCTCCTAATCTATTCCGGTCTACTACTGATAACCGATCATCAATAACCTTTGACTCTACAAATTGGCAGATAATCTGCAGTTCAAATGCTTCTACTCTTTTAGTAGACCCTTCTGTCAAGAAGTCAAGGATAGTTCTGACAGCCTCTTCTGTATAAGTAAAAGGCTTAGAGAGAAACTCTCCTTCTTTCAGGGCGGGTTCTTTTATGGCTTTTTGGGCCTGTTTTATATCTAGTGCTCTTAGCTCATAAGAGGAATTCAGGATTTCCGGTATACAAGTCTTAAACCTGTCCATCAGGCTCAACCTATCAGAACGGATAGCAAACAGTAGCTTCACTTCCAGTTTTTGTTCTATCTGATTCTCCATCTGGAAATCATAGACTTCTCTTAGGCCATCATTAATGTGAAGTTCCCGTTTAAGATTTTTTCTAAAATCTGGAGGGATGACGCCATAGTATAAGTCTGCCAGCTGTTTTTGGAATTCATCTACTAGCTCTTCAGGGTAAGTATAGAGCTCTTCAAACTGGTCAAAGACCAATACGTAACGCTGTACCTCCGGCTCTGCGAGGTGGAGGCTTTTTAAGGATTGCCAGAGGCTTATGACAGAGACCGGCACCTGATCCAGGGTACTTTCGGGCCTCTCCAAGGTCTGGTTAAATACTTCCACTGGATTCTGAGGCTGGTCAGGATTATAGTTATTGAAGCGGAAAAGGATAATTTTCCTTCCTCTTTCTTTTTCCCTTGCAAGTAGCGGGATGATGCCGGCATGTATGAGAGAAGTCTTCCCCATACCAGACTTAGAATGTAAGACCAGGAGTTTTTCTATCCTGAGGTACCTAATGATCTGGTCTATCTCTTCATCTCTCCCAAAGAAGAGGTGAGACTGATCAGCTCTGAAGGGCTGTACCCCTGGATATCTATACTTAGTAATTATAGGATCTGACATGAATATTAGGTTAAGCAGGGATAAGACCGGTTAATTCTAGTAGACTATTGGTGATTTGATTAATGACTCTATCAGCCTCTTCATTAGTGATGGTTTTTTGCCTGACCTTCCTAAGGGTACGGTTAAACCTTCCTGATAGTAAGAGTAAATCATTATACGTATCTGTATCTTCAGCCTTTTCCAATACGGGTTCCAGAAAGTCTATGGCTTCTGCTATTTGCCCTTCCTTGATTAACTGCCGAGCTGTATCAGCGGTAGATTCTTTACCGGAGAGGCTCTCTACAGATTTTCTTAGGAGCTCATTTTCTTCACACTTTTCATATAGTTGATCCACAAATTCACTCACGTGATCACAAATGAAGTCCAGCTTGAAATTATTGGTATAGAAGTCTATGGTATCTGCTTTCAGGATATTAGTCTGCCAGGGGCGTGCATAGGAGACCTCCTTTTTATGGGACTCCAACAGCCTCATGAGAATTTTTAGGTACCAGCTCTCAAAGTCAAAACCCAGGAAAATAAAGTTTTGAGCTACAGCTAACTCATTTCTTAATTGTATGGGAAGTTTGATGGTACTTAAAATAGCGAATAGGAAGTCAAACAGCTGATCATGGGTCAGGATCAGGGACTCCTTATCATCCATAGATCCAAATATATTATATAACCATGGCCTGGCTGAGGAAGGCTGCCCTTCTATTTCAAGGTTCTTCCTGTAATGATAATAGCCGAACTCGTGCTGGTACTCTTTTTCTGAAAATGCCTGCGTAAGGAGGTGGTCTGGAGAAATAGATAAATATAGATGGAAAGAGATTTCCATCAGTTTCTCATACATGGGATGAAGGGTCTGCTCTTGGTAGACTTCATCTATTAAGTCAGAGAGAATTTTTCTCCAGCCTCTTTGGGTGAGTAGTTTTTCTGTTAGGACAAAGGGTAAGTCTGTTAATCCTTCCAGGCTCATGTTTAGCTCCTTCGCTAGCTTGGAAAATAATATTCCTGCAAGCGGCTCACCTTTAGTATTCACGATGGCTCCCGGACCAAGTACAAGGATACACTTTTGCTGTTCGATGGATCCTAGCACTTCATTCCAATCATCATCCGACATCTTGCGGTTAATCGGAGCGAGGGGAGAGGTTGTGCTCATGATGGGTTTCATTTTCAAGCCCTGAAGGGCCAATTCTAAAACTAACGATTATTTATGAATTTCAACTATCCCGCTTAATGGTCAGGGAATAGGGTGTGCGGATCAACGAAGGTGTGCTAAAAGTCTTGTTTTCTCTTTAACTATACGAAGGCTGAAAGGCTCTGTTTGAAGAAAAGATCTCAGTTACTCAACTATTCAGCACGCTTGATAAACGGTAGTTGCGCATTAACAATTCATTAAGATTTGATTAGGAGTATCCCTCAACAAAGGTAAGATAAGTTGAGCCTCTAGCTTTCCCCTGGAAGATGATGGGTAGGTCCCTTCAACAAGCTTAGCTGTTGTTGTACTTCTTTCCTATTTGGTATACATATGTAAAAGCTAATATATAGTTAAGATTTCCCTAATGATTGGTTAAGCATCTGTTAAGCCTACTGGGATCATGAACTTGGGGAGGGTATCTACGTTTTGTTTAAGAAATAACATTAAACATTCTACAAAATGAACCTCAAGAACCTATTAACCGTAACTTTAGCCTTGGCCTTTGTAGCCATATTTTCCTTCCAGGCCACTGCCCAGACAGGTGTATTTGGCCCTATGGAGTCTGAAACTGAAGAGATGATAGCTGATAAGGATATCATTGATTTGGCGGTAGAAACTGAGAGTCTTTCTACACTTGTAGCTGCTGTTAAAGCTGCCGGACTAGTAGAAACACTGAAAGGAGACGGCCCCTTTACTGTCTTTGCACCTACCAATGCTGCTTTTGCTGCGCTTCCTGAAGGAACAGTGGAAGCTTTGTTAGAGCCTGAGAACAAGGACAAGCTAATCAGTATTTTAACGTACCATGTGGTACCTGCTAAAGTGTTGTCTACTGACTTATCTAATGGTCAGACAGCAGCTACTGTACAGGGAGCTAACATTACAGTTACGCTGGATAGTAATGGTGCCTTCATTAATGACGCTAAAGTATCAGCAGCCGACGTAATGGCTACTAATGGAGTAGTACATATCATTGATAAGGTGATCCTACCTCCATCTGAAAACTAAAGCATAGTGTTATTTAGATAGTGTTAGATAGTAACGTGAAGCCAGGCCGAGAGGTCTGGCTTAGTTTATTGGTATCCCATACTCAAGCGGGTATCTCCCCTCACCTCAATTCTCATAGCTGCCGTTTCTACGCCTTTATTGATAAGGCTGACTTGCTGGTTAGCGAGAATTTTTACTGTGGTACTTACGCCTGATGATAGAATCCCCAAAGAGCTACTTTGCCCTTGTATATCTGTCAGGACTATTTCTATATCCACTTCATCTACATTAGTGAGTTGGGCTTTGTAACTACCATGACTACCTTCTCCTAATATGAAGGATTTTTCAGGCTCTATATAGGTGGTAGACTTGAGGGTTCTGCAGGAGCATAAAGAAAAACATACTCCTAATAGGATCACAACATATTTCATCATTTCCATTTTTCTAAGGAGTACTTAACAGCACAAAAAGATGCAAGCCTATGCTGGATTCTTGGTAGTGAATGATTCAAATAGGGTATTCTTTAACGTAAATATGTAGTTTTTTGTCTATAATATTCCTATGAAAAGAATAGTTATATACTTGTTATTTAGGGTTTATTGTGAGCCTATTTATCCTATGGTGTTGGGGGATAGGGTAAGGAAGAAATTAGATAGGAATTGATTGCTGGTTATGGAGCATTCTCCAGAAAAACATGAGAATGGTCTTGCTCTTAGGGTAATGAATGAACTTAGAATCATGGAATCTACTCGTCTGGCAGTTCCTGTGCTGGAAGGGGTGAACATCATTCGTATTTCAGATATTATTAGGTTAGAAGCGAGTAATAACTACACTTATGTCTATTTGGTTAATGAGCAAAAGCATGTTATCTCAAGATCACTTAGTAAAGTAGCCGCTAGCTTGCCTTTTACCGCCTTTGTAAGAATACATAAATCTCATCTTATCAATTTATTCCATTTAAACGCCTACGCTAAGGGAGGATTTCCCAGGGCTATCATGTGCGACAAGGATGGAATTCCTATTTCCAGGAGAAAACTTCCTGACTTTTTGACCGCTATCTCTGAGCAGTTTATATTATTGTGAAAGCCACACTTTTTAAGGCTAGGCACGTTTAACTAGTGAAGAGGTAGAAACAGCCATGTAAGCATAAGCCTAGTAAAAAATACCCATTTGCATGTATCGCTGGAGTTGAATTGACAGATCACAGGTATGTGGCTGCTATGTAGCCTATTAGGCCTTGCTAGTAGTATGCTGATTATTTGGCAGGATATTAAGAGCCGGAAGATCAATAATTGGATTCTATTCTGTTTCGGGTTAGCTGGAATAGGATGGCAGCTCCTGTATGAGCCTGTGTTAGGGTGGATACATATATCCTTTAGTTTGGCTTTAGCGCTTTTTATTCTGGTCATCGTAGGGGTGTGGGCCTATTTAGCTGGAAAGCAGGAATGGCTAGATAATCATATGGGAATCAGCGATATATCTATGTTGATAGGTATTGCTTGCTGGTTTAGCCCTGAGCATTTCCTCTTTTTTTATACCCTTAGTGCAGGGTCAGCCCTGGTGATCATTAATCTGCTGGTTACTTATAAAGTAATTAAGGATGGTACTAAAGTCCCATTAGCAGCCCTACTGGGGATTATTTTTGTAGGAGATATGGCCTGGCACCTGATAGGATAGCCTCAACTTTGGTTAAGCCTGTGTTTATTTCCAGGGTTACCTCGCCTTCCGTCGGCCTTCCATATCAGCCCTCTGGACTCCAATTTTGGCATTCGCCCCAAAATGAAGGAAAAACGCTTTGTTCCGCCAATGTAGGGCCGCAGTCTGCCCACGGCCTGTGGTGAGGCAGCCATTCCAAATATATATTCTGAACTTACCTTGCCAAGAATACGGGTAGGCTGATAATCAGAACGTATTATCTAAATTTCCATAGCTTTAGGGATCATACTCTTCCAAAAATCTATTAGCCACTTCTGATTCAGGGTGTAATGTTAATACTTGCTGAAAGGTATATTTTGCTTTGCCAGGCTGGTTAAGGGCTACGTAGGCCTGCCCTAATCCTTCTAAGGGTTGGTAAGACTGAGGGAAGTGTTCCTGATTAAAGGAGAAGAGGTGGGCTGCCTGTTCCGCCTTTCCCTCTTGGAGTAAAAAGAAGGCTACCTGCTGGAAAAGTCTTCCCGGTACCAGTACATTACCTCCAAGCTTTTCCCCAAGTGCATCATAATGTGCACGCAGATCTTCTGAAGAAGTAGTTAGTAGCCTATCTAATGGGAACTGAAAATCTTCAAACAGAAAACCTAGCCCTTCATATAAGCTGATTAAGGGAATAGAAAAGTGATCTTCTTTCTCAAAAAAGTCTAGTCTGTGATGGATACCCGCTACTATAGACAAACTATCAAGAATTTGATGAAAGGCTCGGACAGCTTGAGCCTTAGCCCCACGGGTTGCTCCAGGATTAAAGGGATTATTCGCTTGGGCCAGGTACAGAGAAGCTGGCCTAATTGCGGATGATGTATCTTTTAGCTTATTAACTATCACCGCCCCATCCCAGTGTAAACTGGGATCTATGGCTAGGAAGGCTTGAAACTGGCTATTCTTAAGAAAGGTATTTACAGTGAACAGACCTGCGTAGGAATGGCCCACCA
>JBCCLI010000116.1:0-16242 GCA_039026975.1 Bacteroidota bacterium
GTACTATAATTTTCTGGTTATTATCCATGAAATGAAGTATTTAATTATCCTTGCCTTAGGATGAGCTGTTAGGTTCAGATCATGATCTGAACCGACAATCTTTGATGCAAGGAAATGGCTTACAGCAAGAAAAATGTAGCATTACCCCCACCCCCTTGTATAGCATAGATAAGGTCATCAAATGAATTCGCTCTTTCCCTCGGCCCCAACAAGTACCATCCAACAATAAGTAGTCTACTTTATGACGGAAAATACTCAGTACTGCCAACAACAGAGGGATACCTAAAATCTCATAGCTTGCTTCACAGAAAAAGCGGGTAAGCCTACGGTAATGACTCGCTAAATCAGAAGAGGAATTCCCTAGAAACCGAGGAACTAACCAACGGAGTTTGTAAAGACATACACTACGAGCTTGAAGTAGACAACCTCAAAGGAATCTGGCTGTCTTTACAGTTGGCCGTTAACCTATCAGAATATGAAGACTACTGGATTTCTCTGCCTACTCTCTTGCTTGTTCTTGCAATCAGCATATTCTCAACAGGCAAAAACCTATCAAACGAAGGAAATCAACTCTACAATAACCATAGATGGGGTAATAAATGAGAAAGTATGGGAAGAAGTGTCTTGGGCTGGGGACTTCATCCAAACTGAACCTGAGAACGGTGCCAAACCTACCTTTAACACCCAATTCAAGATTTTGTATGATCAAGCCAACTTGTACGTTGCCATCAGAGCATTTGACAAGCAAGCTGACAGGATAGTCGTTTCTCATATGCCCAGGGATTTTTTCGATGGAGATTATGTAGAAATAAATATCGATAGTGATTTTGACAGAAAAGATGCCTTCTCATTTACGGTTACTGCTGCCGGGATAAGAGGGGATGAGCACATCCTCACCTCTGATAACTGGTTCAATGACTGGAACCCATCATGGACTACGAAAACCAGCATTGACCAAGAAGGATGGACGGCAGAGCTTGAAATACCCCTTACTGAGCTTGAGATCTATGAGAAAAAGGAAAAGTGGGGTATACAGGTAAATAGAAGCCTTGAAAGGCTGGATGAGGGATCATCCTGGACCAGTATTCCAGATGAAGACAAATGGGTTGAATCCTTTGGTTTACTGGAAGGAATAGAAAATGCCCCTATTGGTAAGCGTTTTACCTATCAAGAGGAAATACTGCATGAATTATTACAGGAGGACTTCAAGGCACTATATCATTCCCTAAAAATATCCTACCCCTCCTTATACCGCTACAGAAGTGAGGAATACATGAATCACTTCTACACCCAAACCTTAGCAAATCTACAAGAGGGAAATACCTTAAGGGACTTCTACAAAATCATTTCATCCTTTATCAGCAAAATTGGGGACGGACATATGAAGGTAGCCTTCCCCACCTATTTCTTCGAATCCGAGTATGAGAATAAAAAGAGGTTCCCTTTCAAAGTAACATTCCTTAAGGAGGAAGCTTTCATTGCTGAGAACTATTCGGGTAATGACCTCTTAAGCCATGCGAGAATCCTTTCTATAGAAGGAGAATCCATACAAAGTCTCACAAGCAAAATAGCTGAATTCATTCCATCAGACGGGTACAATGTAACGGGCAAATACCACAAGATGGCTGATAATTTCTCTTTCTACTATTCGCTAGTCTCTGACACCAGTGATAGCATTAACATAGACTTCGTCCCTGAAGGCCAAACTAATGTTCAGTCAGCCTCCGTAGGCTTGATACCCGAATCTACCATTCGGCAAATCATGGTAGATAAGCACCTGTCTCCATCCGAGACCACTTTTGACTACAAAAGGAAAGGCGATGTTGGTGTAATGACCCTAAGGACCTTTAACTATCCTGATAGCTTTATGCCGTTTGTTGATGAAAGTTTCAAAGAAATAGCAGAGGCAAATCTTAAAAAGCTAATCCTGGATCTTAGGGGAAACGGAGGAGGAGAGGAGTCAAATGCCATACATCTGTACTCCTACCTTACTACCGGGCCTTTTTTGTATTATGACAGGTATGAGGTGAATGCCCCGCCCCAAAAAACCATTGACCAGGAATCCACCCTGATATCATATGAAACTCTAAATTTTTTCTCTAGTATCAGTGCTATTGATGGTGAAAACAGATGTATTCTCTCCAAGCTGGAAACATTAGGAGATCAGTTTCTAGATCCCAAACAACTCATTAGCCCAAAGTCAGAAAACCACTTTGATGGCGAAGTGGTGGTATTAATAGATGGAGGCAGTTTTTCTGCTACTTCAGAAGTTTGTGCCATTATGCAAAGAGATAAAAGAGCCACTTTCATAGGAGAAGAAACCGGAGGTGGATTTGACGGAAATACGAGTGGAATCTATGACCAGATCACCTTACCTAATTCCAGACTTACTATAAAAGTTCCTTTGATAAAGTATGTGAGCGCCGTGGAGGAGGCTGATTTCCTTTATGGTCGAGGGGTGATACCAGATTTTTCGGTTAAGGCCTATGGAAAAACTAACAGAGACCAAATGATGGATTTCGCGCTGAAATATCTTCGGAGGTGATCAAGGTAGCTTCTTCTCTATCCATAGCTAATCCAGATGCCCTCATACTAACTACTACTTCTTCAAGCACATAAACCTCCTGCTTTGTATATCCTTTTGAATACACTTTATCATACGCAAAAGATAGATACCAAGGATTGATTTTGGGTTTCCAAGCTTCCTCTTTAGGATCTATGCTAGAGAAGGAAAGTACCACTTTCTCCTAATCCTCTTGTGTATTCTGGCAGATAGAAGCTTTGTATATCAGGGTAGCTGATTTCGAAAGATCTGAGATTTTCACGTCGTATTTCGGCTTCCAGCCGGCATTAGATACCAGGTAAGAAATTCCAAAAAGGTTTTCGTTTGCTTATTAGCCTTCACCAAAATATCAATTTCAGAGATAGCCTTTCCTTCTACTTGTCCGGTATTGAGCTGGTTTTGATACTTCTTCTTCTGTTTCTCTAGCTCCCTTAACTCATTTTGGATCCTGAGCTCTTTTTTCTTCATTCCTACCAATTCACTTTCATAGAAGCTAAGGCCTCTTCTAGCTGGAAAATGCTTACTCCCCCTCACCTGAGGCCGAATGCCTTGACCGAAATATACTTCATACTGTTTCCCAAACAAGACCAGCACTGAAGGAATGGCTGTATGGATTCTGAAAACACTCCCGGGAGAAAGGCTTGCAGGGTTATTTCTTTCCAGAGGGAAACAGGGATGTGTGGATCTTTTACTGCTTACAGATCATATTAGCTACTCTTTTGCAGCCAATTGTATCGAGCCTAGGCGGAGGGCTAAAAGCTAAAAATCCCCTACACGAATCGTGCAGGGGAAGGCTTCCTTCTTTAATTCTCACCTATTAGTTAAAGCCGCCTAAGGGTTTAACTTTTAGCTCTTCAAAGTTTTTATTTATCACGATAGTTAGGGTAACATCATCACTGGATGGCGTGGAGCTCAACATATGCACTTCTCCATCTACTATATACCCAGCTGCTGTGAAGGGAAGTCCATGTATGACCAACTCATATTCATTGTACTCAGAATTATACCTACCCTCTGACTGTTGGGTGAGCTTAAACTCCTTCTTGCTGCTCTTTTGGATAAACTCCCTGATCATGAAATTCCCCTGGTGGTGATCATAAAAATCACCGCTATCCTCATACATGTCAGAATGGGCTTCTTTATGATGGTAGTACGCATGCAGGGTAAGCTGCTCTATTTTCTTTTCTCCTACATACTGCTGTACCGGATAGTGGGGAAGTATGGTTCCGGCACGCACAAACATAGGCGTCTGGTTAATGGGGGTTTCTACAGTAAACTCTTCGCGGCCTTTCTGCACTTCATTGGTCCAGTAATTATACCAATGGCCTTTAGGCAGGTACATTTGTCTACTGCTTTCGCCTTCTCCTATGACCGGACACATAATCAGGTCTTTGCCCAGCCCAAACTCATCCATCCTGTAGTAGGTTTCCTTGTTCTCCTGATCCAGGTAAACCAGCGGCATCAACATGGGGGTACCCTTATTAGTGTATTTCCAGAAGACCGTATATATATAGGGAAGTAGCTTATACCTAAGTTCTATAGCCTCTCTCACTAAGTCAGTGATTTCCGGCCCGAATGACCAAGGCTCCTGATCCCCATGATCACCTGAAGAGTGGGTTCTGAAATAAGGATGAAAAACGGCCATCTGCACCCAGCGTAGGTATAACTCCCCGCTAGGATCACCTATGAACCCTCCTATGTCTGACCCACAAAAAGAAATACCCGATATACTTAGACGCTGGCATTGCATATTAGCTATCCATAGGTGCTCCCAGGTAGCAATATTATCTCCTGTCCACACGGCGGAGTACCGCTGCACCCCTGAGTAGCCAGAACGAGTCAGCACTACGGGCCTTCTTGGGTATACTGCCTCTTTCACCCCTTCATAGGTAGCACGAGCCATCTGCATACCGTACACATTATGTGCTTTCCTATGGCTACAGGGATGTCCATCAAAATCATGACGGGTATCATCCGGGAATGTCCCTATGCCAAAAACAGCTGGCTCATTCATGTCATTCCACACCCCATGAATACCGGAAGACATGAATTCTTCATATAAGCTTGCCCACCAGGTACGCACTGCAGGATCTGTAAAGTCAGGGAAGTAGCACATCCCAGGCCATACTTCTCCCTCCATTAAGGGGCCATCTGCCCTTCTACAAAAGTATCCGTTTTCTATTCCCTCCTGATAAACGAAATAGTCTTTATCTTTTTTTATACCAGGATCAATGATAACCACTGTTTTAAAACCATCCTCTGCCAACTCCTGGATCATTTGTTTAGGATCAGGGAATCTCTCCTTATCCCAGGTAAAGCACCTGAACCCCTCCATATAGTCTATGTCAATGTTAATGACATCACATGGAATCTTTCTTGCCCGCATTTCTCCAGTAATCTCCTTTACCTTTGACTCTGGATAGTAACTCCACTTAGACTGTTGGTAGCCAAGAGACCACAAAGGCGGTAATTCAGGAGTGCCCGTCAGGTAGGCATATCTTTCAGATACTTTGGTCAGCTCAGGGCCATAAATGAAGTAGTAGTTCATTTCGCCTCCAGGAGCCCAAAAGCTGCATACATCCCCTCTTTCATGCCCAAAGTCAAAGTTGGTTCGGAAGGTGTTATCCAGGAATATGCCATAGGCCATTCCATGATGGAGGCCTAAGTAAAAAGGAATATTCTTGTAGAGAGGATCTCGTTGTTTCTCAAATCCGTAGGTATCAGATCCCCAGTTTTCCAGCCTCATCCCCCTGAGGTTAAGCTCCCGGGGCTTATCCCCCAGCCCGTAAAAATTTTCCTGCTCTTGAATCCGCTTGCTACAGTAAACTATATTTCCCCCTCTTTCTCTGTAGGCTTCCCAGTGAAATCCATGCTCGTCCTCATTAATCAACCTCCCTTCTTTATCTACTATGGTTATTTTCAGGGTTTTGGTGATTTTACAGATGAGTTCTTCTGTGATCAAGTGATACTGATCACCTACCACTTTTACCTGGTAAGAGACCCCTTCCGATGGAAGGTCTTCTTGGATAGCGTAGGAAAAGTCATCATCAAACCTCCCTTCCGGTGAAAAGCGAAATCTTAAAATTTGGGTAGTAATGATGCTGATTTCCAGTATGGTTTCCGGACAATACAGATACAATTTATTCCCATCTTTCTCCCATCTCTGGACTATCTGAGGAGACATTTTTCTACGGACCTCCTCACGTCCCAGTTGCATGTAGTTCATAATCTAAACCCTTTCTTGTTAGCAGGTAATTTTCAGGTTAATAAAGTAGGTTGAAACCCTCTGGATGGGCTAATTTAGGTAATTTCCAAGAGAGCGTAACTACCATTACCTATAAATTAGCCGTCTAAATAGACCCTTTTTTAACGTCAAGATTTCAGGAAACCAGTTATATGACTGCTGCAAACGTTCCCGATGGCAGTATTTTCCTTATCTACTACCTGGCCTCATTCTCTCTGACAAAAAGTAAGATGGATTATACTACTTAGTCTGGAGAATATTCTTTCAAATACTTCTCAAAAAGCGCATCAATAGGAGAATGAATACATTTCCCCGCTTTTAGGTTCTTCTCTTCCATAGCCAGCTGTAAGAATTCATAAAAATAATGACCTATGGAACCTATAATGTCTATCTCCATACTCGAGGACTCCTTATAATGGCAGACCGTAGTTTCCAGAAATAATCTAAACCTCCGCTGAAGCATCTCTCTGATTTCTGCATAGTCTGTAAAGGAAGCTATCAAGGGACACATAGCTGCCAGGGCCAGATTAGGTCGGGCATCTTTCTGAATATCTAATACGAGCTCATACAGGGGTTTTTGGTAATGCGCTTCTACTGAAGCCCTAATTTTAGGGGAGAAAAAATGATGGGCCATCCCCTTAATAAACTGTCTACCCAGATCTGCTCCTCCCCCTTCATCTCCTACTAAGTATCCCCAGCCCCCCTTTCTTTCTATAACCTTTCCCTGCTTGAATAGGCATGAATTAGAACCCGTCCCTAGAATACAGACTATCCCTTCCTCTCGTTGGGTGGCGTGAGCTGCTCCTTCTAAGTCTGTAAATAAGATGAAAGATGAAGCAGATAAATGATTCTGTAAAGACGTTAACAGCAGCCCTTGATAAGAAGAGGAAGATAATCCAGCCCCATAGAAAATGACTTTATCTATTTTTGTGAGTCTATGTTCTCTGAAAATCTTACCCAGGTCTTGTTGGAGGCTTTCCTGTTCCAGGGTGCTGGGATTTAGTCCCAGGCTACGGAAGGATATTAGGGGCAAGCCCTCTCTATGCCATCTCCACTCCGTTTTGGTAGCTCCACTTTCTGCCAACAAAAAGCTTCCCATACTACCTTATCCTTGCTTGGGTTGTTCCTCTAAAGTTTCTTCCCCCTCATGAGCAGCCGCTTTAGCCTTCAGTTCTAAATCAGCTACTGCTTGCATATACATACCATAGGCAGAAGAAAGCTGCTCATATGGATAGCCAGAAATATCCAGGGGATTATAGGCACTTCCCATTCTTTGGATGTGATCCACTTGCTGGAAGAGAAGCCAGTCTTGCTTTAGAGCTGAGGGGAAGGTGTTCCCATAGGTGGAGCCTATATGAAGCAGACTTTCCATGGCTTCCACCTGCCTGGAAGTGGAAGTAAGGACATCTGTATTTCCATGTTCCGTTACAAATTCAGGTACATCCCATGCTTCTCTTCCTGCTAAGGTATTCATGACTTCCTCCATACTTAGAAAGGAGAAGGTATGTCTCTGCCTCACTAATTCAGGGAACCGCCTTAAAAAATCAAAGATTCCTTCACTCGCTTTGCGGGTCAACCCAAAGGTCTGTAGGGGGAAACATAAGGTGATATTCTCCGCAATGTTTGCTAAGTAGTGTATCCAGCTCACATACTTTTCTACCGTCAGCGGATAGGCATCCCACTGCCTATTCCCCATATCATACATCACATTCATGCATAACTTCCTGTCTCGGAGAAATACCTTGAGGTCAGGGGTATGCATCACATGATATAAGCGGTTGGGATTTCTCCCAGCTAGTATTTCTTCTACCCCATCTGCCAGGATCCCTTTCATCCCTATGTGCTGTAAGTAAAACCCAAGGAGGTTATTGTAGAGCCATGAAGGAGAATAAAAAATCCTGGCACATCCCCCAAAGTAGGTTTGCATGGCTTTTTCATGCAAATCTATCTGTTCTGTAAAGGCAGTTCTATCATGCAGAAAAGCGTAACTCTGAGAGTAAGTCCCGGATAGCATGAGGATTGTTCCTTTCTTCACCAGTCGTTGAATCCTTTTTAAGGTACCAGGAGCTACTGAGGCCATCTTCTCAGCCATAAATCCAGGTATAAAAAGAGAAAAAGAAACCTGCTGGGTGCTGGCCCAGGCTTCCCATATATCTAAGCAGGGGAGAATACAACAAGTCTCTAAGGTGTGGTAATCTTGCTCCCATTTTTCCCAGTCCCAGTAGGATTCTGAGCTGCCAATGTCAAAAATAGAATAAGGCTTCATTACTACGGGGAGATGAAGCGAAAAACACATACTTACAGTTGGCATAGCGGGTACGGTCTGTTTTCAGGCTACGATGGTCTGGTAAGCCTTCAATATTTTTTGGGCAGTATCTTCCCAGTTGACAGTTAGGTCTTCATGCTGCTGAGTAGCTACTTTTTGATAATATACTTCATTTTCCAAGAGATTCAGAACCTCTTTCAGCATTTTATCCGTCTCCCAGTAGTTAAGCTGAACAGCTCCTTTGAGAATTTCAGAAACCCCTGACTGGCGGGAAATGACACAAGGAATCCCAAACTGTGCTGCTTCTATGGCTACCAGCCCAAAAGGCTCTGATACAGAAGGCATAACCAGCACATCTGTTATGGAAAGTAGCTCCTGAACCAGTGCCTGCGTTAGGAAGCCGGTAAAGTGAAACTTATTGCCTAAGCGCTTAGCTGCCACTACATCCATCATAGCCTCTGTCAGGTCTCCTTTTCCTGCCATAACAAAACGAACCTCTTCATTTTCTTTCAGCACTTTTTCTGCTAACTCCACAAAGAAAGCGGGACCTTTTTGGCGCGTAATTCTCCCAAGGAAAACCACTAGTTTCTCCGGGAATTTTCTGGCACTTACAAAGGCGTCTACATTAGAAACAGCATTATGGATAGGGAGAATTTTATCTGCATCTACCCCATAAATATCAGTTATGATATTGGCTGTATACTGGCTTACGGGGATGATTAGATCTGCCTGCTCCATGGCAAACTGCTCTACCTGAAATATCCAGTTCTTAGTTTTCAGCCCACTTCTGTCATACTCCAGCGAATGCACATGCAGAACTAAGGGGATATCATGCTGTGCTTTTACCTCTAAGCCTGCCAGGAATGTCATCCAGTCATGTGCATGTATGATGTCATATTCATTGGCCTGAACCAGTCCGGCTACGGCTTTACTGTAGGAAAGAATATCCTGAAGCATATTCTCCCCATATAATTCTTTTAGTTTAAGCGGGAGCAATGCTTTTATGTCCTCAATACTTAAGATGGGAGTAGGTTCATTAGTAGGAATAGGCTGTAGAGACATACTCCTCTCTCTTTCCTCTTCTGCTGGCACCCCTACTCGCGTATCTACTTGGGAAGGCAGGCCTTGCTGTGAGGCCATATAATTAGGAGCTTTATGGGCCAGTACCTCCTGTAGATGTGGAGAAGTAACAGGGAGAAATACTTCTGCTAAACTAGCATAAGGATTCATCTTACTTTTCAGCAGGGCCAACTCAGCATTAGAGAGTATTTGGAGGTAAATTTCATGTCCTTCTGGCACCTTTTCCTTGCTGGATTCTCTAGCTAGAGAGATGATTTCTCCTTGGGGCAATAGGCTTTCTTCACCACTGGGAACTATCACAGTTAAATCTGTGAGGTCCGAGAGGGCTCTACTGATTTCCAGGCTGGCTTTACCCAGACCACCGGAAGTTTCTGGGGGATACTCCCACCCCAACATAAGGACTTTAAGATTCACAATGATGGAAAGCTAAATGGTTCGGAAAAATGCTATATGCAAATAATGCGATTAGCTGTAAAGAAGAAAGCGTAAACCCTAATTATTTTTATTTCCTTCTGCCTACCCCCCACCATAGCCATAATGGGAGCCCCCCATGAGGAATTCTGAAAAGCATTTCAGGAAGCCACCTATCCAAGCTACCTACCATATCTGCTATCTCTACATGGGCTATAACTCTGGCAAGGGCCGTGGTCAGTCCCCAAAAGGCAGCATACAACAGACTCCATCTACTCAGGCTCGGTAGCCAAATACCTACACACACAAGCATATCCAGTCCACCCGCTACAAAGAGAAACTGCTCAGCCTGCACAGGACTTATTCCCAGAATGGAAGTAGTCATGTTCACAAAATTTCCTGGGAGTACGGGAATGCCCAGCGCATATAGGCCATGTCCGAGGAAGGTCAAGCTTATAGCTACCTTCATCCACCTGATCAGATTACGACTAGGATAGTCATTTTGTCTTCTAAATAGTAAGTAAAAGAGGGGAAGACTCCATTGTATGCTTAGTTCTATGAGTTGGGGAAGCTGGTACCCCTTATACACAAAACTCAGGTACGCATTTAAAGCGAGTATGACCGTACTACTCCAAAGTAGATTTCTCAAGAAAGCTGGTAGCTGAGGCTTCTTATCTAGGAGTATCCCTATGAGCGTAAGCCCCAAAGTAGTACAAGCAAACGTTCGTAGAAATAGGCTCCAGTCAGAGCCTGCAAAGTGATAAAATAAGGGCGCGTCCCATCTGACAAATTGCCATAACTTACCTACTACCAGAAATAAAAGAATAGCCTGTAAGAATTTCCTGAGCGCACGAGTGGTGGCAGCGGTATAGGAAGTGCTACCAGTTATAGGGTTAGCTTCTTTAGGTATGACCTTTACCCTCATCTTTTCAGTGCCAGATCGTAAGCGTGGTTATAGTGTTTAGTGAGGTTCTTCCAGTCAAAATGTGTGGCGCCATTCTCTGCCTCGTAGCGTTGGGTAATTCTGTCTAGCCTATCCATTTTGACAAAGTCAAAAAGGATATTCATCAACTGATTAGCAGACTCATCAAAACTTTGGGTTTTCCTATTTACTACGTACACCCCAAACTGAGAGGGATTAGGGAAGGCATTCATAACGTAATCACCAAAGCCAGCATAGTCACTGGTAACCGTGGGTACTCCACTGGCTATACACTCCAGGGGAGTGTATCCCCAAGGTTCATAGTAACTGGGGAAAACTCCCATATGACATCCCCTCACAAAGTCTGGGTAGTCTATGCCTAGAATGGGACTGGTAGAAGAGAGAAAGTCTGGATGGTAGACTATCTTTACTTTATCATCAGGATTATTCACCAGATTAGCGGCTCTAAGGAAGTTCAGCACATCATCTTCTCCATCCTCATACAGATTATGGGTAACTATCTTTGGCAGTCCCTGAGATCTCCAGGTCTGGAGGTTCCGTCTCAACCTGATTTTCCAATAGTCATCTACATATTCATTGAGGTTAGGAAATTTATTCATAGATGAGTTGGTGGCCTCTAAAAACAGTCTTTCTCCCATCTGTTTCTGAATGGCCTCTGTAGTTTCTCTAATCTTGTCCATCAGGGCGATGGACTGCATGACCTCAGGATTGATAGATTGGTACGGCCTTTTGGTAACCAGGAACATGACTACTGTCTTATCTATTCCTGCTTCTTTCATTTTCCAGTTTAAACGCGCCAGGGCTTCCAGGGTCATGTCATACCCCTTATTCCTGTACTCATATCTACCGGAAGAGAAAAAATAGAGCGTTTTATCCAGGTCAAATGAATGACTGTGGAAGAAGTGCCCCATAACAAACTCATGGATAATCTCCTTCTGCTTTTGGTGAATATTCTGAACCTCATGTTGGACGCCAAAACGCTTAATATTCAATCCATTAGGAAGAATACTATCAGGTTTTCTGCCTATTAAATATTCACTTTCAAGAGAGGTTACATCACTTACGGTGGTAAAAACGTGGGCTCCATGTGCAGCCGCCCTTTCTATTCTGATCTGGGTCTCTATATTAAAATGCTTAGCCTCCTCTTCCCATCCAAAAAAGGGTAAGTGCCCATAGAAGTCAGGCGCATTCATGGCCAGATACCTTCCCAGTAGGGTAGCGTGGGTAGTGAAGACAGTATGGACGGGTAGCTTATCTCTTCGTATTTCCGGAATAACTGTACCTGCCATCCACTCATGCACGTGAACTACTACCTTCTTATCCGGGTTTACATCCTTCTCCGTTAAACGGGTTACCAGTACTTTCACCATATATCCAAAGGCTACCACCTGGTTAATGAGGTCATCATTTCCAGGCGTAGCTATTCCATGGTGTTCCCATAAGAGATACTTGATCTCTCCTAACCTATCATATATGTTAAAGGGATTAAACAGTATGGTTCTGGGCCTGCCTGCTATGAGCCATCTGCCGTAATATACCTCAAAGCCCATGGCTCTCAACTTCAGGACAGCACGACCATATATGTGATCATAATCATCATCCTCTTCAAAGATAGCTGTTACATTAGGGTGTACATATGGCCCTATACAACAGTAGTTTTCCCCCCACCGTTCTTTCATGGAAGCCGCTTTTGAACGGATCACAGTATATATACCGCCTACCTGATTAGCCACCTCAAAGGCTACTTCTAACAACAGGGTGTTAGTGTCATCATTCACCTCTGGATGATGCCCATTAGAAGAATGGGATACTTGATTAGTGTTCAAAATATCTGGAGTCTCTCGCATGATAGGTCTCTAGGCTACATATACTTAGGCATTTATAAATTACATATTTATCCTCTATTTCCGAAAAATTCAACCTTTAGAAGCTACCTTTTCCAGTACCAGCAAGGTTCTATTGGTTATGTATAAGCTTAGTTGTTGGTCCTCATTAGTGTGATGCTTGACGGTATTATCTATTCTCCCAAAACCACCAAATTCAGTATCATCTGAGTTCAAAACTATTTCATAAGATCCTGGTAAATGAGCCCTAAACTTGTAGTCAGGAATAGCATTAGCAGGGTGAAAGTTGCATACGAAGATGAGGTTATTCCGCTCGTATACTATGACTTTATTCTGATCATCCACATTTAACTGTTGGGCAGGGAGGCTATTTAGGAAGTCGTTTTTCCTAAAAAGATGGACCATGGCTTTATCAAAGGCATACAAATACTTATACTTCAGTCTCTCATTAAAGGCCAAACTCCACTGGCGCCTGGCATACTTATAGCTCCAGTTATTTCCCTCTCTGGGGAAGTCCACCCACTCAGGATGTCCAAATTCATTCCCTATGAAATTCAAGTACCCTTCCCCTCCTAAACTACCTGTAAACATTCTGATCATTTTATGCAAGGCTATGCCCCTGTCTATGATAAGATTATCATCCTCTACTTGCATGTGCCAGTACATTTCTTTGTCCATCAGCCAAAAGGCAATAGACTTATCTCCTACCAGGGCTTGATCATGGGACTCAGAGTAGGCTACAGTTTTCTCCTTCCACCGCCTGTTAGTCATGACATGCCACATTTCATTCAGGTTCCATTCCTCATCTGACTTATGTTTCAGGATTTTTATCCAGTAGTCTGGGAGGCCCATTCCCAAGCGATAGTCAAAGCCTACTCCGCCTTCAGTTATTTTTCGACATAATCCAGGCATCCCACTCATGTCCTCTGCTATTACTATAGCGTGGGGTTTTATCTGGTGAATAACTTCATTAGCCAGCTGAAGGTAAGTGATAGCGTCCCATTCTACATCATCTTTGAAATACTTATCATAGTGGTCAAAGGTCACATAGTCCCCATGGTGGAAATATAGCATGGAGGTTACCCCATCAAACCTGTACCCATCAAAGTGGAACTCCTTAAGCCAGTAGGCTACATTGGAGAGGAGAAACTGCTGTACCTCCCATTTCCCGTAATTGAATAGTTTGGAATCCCATGAGGTATGGTACCCCCTTCCTCCAGGATGAAAATACTGACCATCTGTTCCGTCAAATTCATTAAGCCCCTCAGCAAAGTTTTTGACGGCATGAGAATGGACAATATCCATAATTACCGCTATTCCCATTCCGTGTGCTTTATTGATCAGGTACTTCAAATCTTCAGGGTCTCCGAAACGGGAAGTGGGCGCAAAAAAGTTAGAAACATGATAGCCAAAGGAGCCATAGTAGGGGTGCTCCTGTATGGCCATTAGCTGTAGGCAGTTATAACCGAGCGCCTGTATTCTGGGCAGATTTACGTCAGCAAATTCTCTGTAGGTACCCACGCCCTCTGTCTCCTGGGCCATCCCTATATGCGCCTCATAGATAACGGGGGCGCCTAATGTTTTGAGAGAGAATGTTGTATCCGTCCACTTGAAGGGTTTTTCTTCCCAGACCTGACCTGAAAAGTCCTTAGATACAGGGTCCTGGATCACCTTCTTGATGTAGGCTGGAATACGATCCATCTGCCCGCTCTCAGACCGTATATGAACCTTGACCAGGCTCCCATGCGTAAGCCTGTCTTTATAAGCTGTGTCAGGAAGAAATATTTCCCAAATACCTCCTGGGGTTTTGGTCATGGGATGAGATTCCCTATTCCAATTATTAAACTCTCCTGTTAAGAATAGGCCAGTAGCTCCGGGCGCCCACTCTCTATAGTACCAGCCTTTCTTTTTCTTATCATAGTTCAGCCCCAGGTATGCATAAGCCATGGCAAACTTTTCTAAGCTGCCCGCCTCTTTAGTGATTAACTCTTTTTGGGAAAGAAATCTGTTAAGCCTCTTTTCTAGGTCATCTTCGTAGGGTTCCAGCCATGGATCATCTTTTACCAAGGCCAGTTTTTGGGAGGTTTTCTTCATGTCTGCTTAGGCTTTTTCTCAGGGCTTTAAACTAAGAAGGAGATACCATTTAACCAATACTATGCAGCAATTAGCGCTAACTAGTCTTTTCTTTGTTCTACATAGGCTGCTACCGTTCTTTTTAAGGTTGTAGAAATAGGCGTATACGCCAAGCCCACGTCCTCAATAGCACTTCCATCATACGCATGTGAACCTGAAGCGCTTCTCGCTGACTCAACTGAGATGAAAGGTTCTTTGTTGGTTAGGTTTCCCCATAGTTCAAAGAGCCTTCCTGCCAGTAGGAGCAGGAAAGAAGGGAGCTTTATCCATGGTTTGGGCTTCCCCAGCAGTTCTGCCAAAGTATCTAACAGACGCTTCTGAGGCCAGTTTTCTCCTACTAATATAAACCGTTCTCCCTTCTCCATAGATGACCTTAGAAGCATCCAGGCAGCTGCGGCTACATCCGTTACTCCTACTAGCCCGCTCATGCTATCTACATAAACAGATAGCCCCTCATCTACTTTCTTGATGATCCCAGGAGTACCCTTATCCCAGTTGGCACCTGGCCCAAGAATAACCCCTGGATTCAGGATGACAGCAGGCAAGCCTTCAGCTACTCCTCTGTATACTTCTAACTCTGCTCTATACTTAGACTCCGAATAGCCTGAGGTATGTTTATGTTTCACCCATTTACTGTTCTCATCTATTAATCCATCTGTATGTGCCTTGCCCAAGGCAGCAATAGAACTTATATGGATCAGCTTATGAACCTCAGCTTCCAAACAGGCATCTACTATATTAGCGGTTCCCTTAACATTTGTTTCCATCAACTCTTTCCGCCTTTTCTTCCAAAAGCTGACAGCAGCTGCACAGTGAATTACATACTCCATGCCTTCTATGGCTTTTTCTACTGCCAGCATATCATTGATATCTCCCTGGACCACCTCCACCATTTTCAGCCAGGAAAAGCTGTGAGCATTCGGATTTCTGATGATCACTCTCACCTCCTGCCCTTTTTCTAACAGACTTTCTACTATATAACTCCCTAAAAAACCGGATGCACCCGTTACTAATATCATCTAGCATGTATATTTGTAGTCAGCATTATTGTATTAACTCCTATTCAGGCCTTCATATAAAAGATCCCTGAGTATAAGCAGGAAAGCTATAAAATTAACATAAGCCCCTTAAAAGCCTGAACACATGACAGAATTGGCTGACTTTTTCTTTCCCATCTCTATCCCACAGCAACGGAAAATTACCGGAACCCTTATGGAATATGTGGATGGACATTTCCTTACCTTTCCTCATTGGCAGGAAGCGGAAATAGTGATCCTGGGGATAGCTGATGAAGACCAACAATTAAGTGTAGAAGCCATCAGAAGTCAGTTATATGCACTTTCCAGTCCCAGCGCTAATATAAGCCTTGCAGACTTAGGAAACCTGGTGGCCCAGTCTACCAGGGAAGCCCTGTATGAAATGGTAGCCTTTGTGGTAGGAGAGCTACTGGATGCCGGGAAGACAGTCATTATTCTCTCTCCTACCCAAGATATTACCTACGGGCAGTATTTAGCCTATGCAGATGCTGGTAAACACATACACTATGTGCACGTAGATGCAGAGTTTGATATGGAGGAGCAAGAAGCTGCTACCCTTTCCAAGAATTTTAACCATAAAATCTTCCATCATAAGCCTTCCTTCCTGTATGGATACACTAACCTGGGATATCAGAAGTACCTCGTAGCAGAAGAAGAGCTATCCTACCTCACAGCTAGCTACCAGCAGGCGGTAAGATATGGAGAACTCCATAATCAGATA
>JBCCLI010000117.1:0-16185 GCA_039026975.1 Bacteroidota bacterium
GGTACATCAATAATAGTGAGCCTCGAGTCTTGCAGCTGTTTATTAATGGGCAGCTGGTAGATGAGCGAGACGTGCCATCCTATGGAAGTGCTGGAGCTGGGAATGCCAGTGCTATCAACAGTGCAGGAGATTTTTTCCCTAGCACAGATTGTACGCCTTCCTTCCTATTCACCCAGACGGTACTGGATGCAAGTTCTTCCGAGGAGGTTCCTACTGAAGAATTAATCTTTAAGAGAGAACATGACCTCATGCTCTTTCCTAACCCTTCTTTTGGAAAACTCAGCCTGGCACATATGGGGGCTGAAAAAGGAAAAGTCCATGTCAGCTTATCAGATATTCAGGGACAGCAACTTATCCTAAGGGAGATAGAACCTCAGGAACAGCTTGATCTGGATCTGTCCACCTTCTCAAGAGGGGTTTACCTGCTGATGGTTCAAGTCCAAGGGAGAAGATATGTCAGAAGAGTGGTTCTACAATAGATTCCCCCTTACCTCAGCCAGTTGATGGCTAGCTACCAAAAAGTGAAAGCCTGAGCAGGAATAGCTGTAGCTCCTAAAGCTGCTGATCCATCCCCTATTAGCCAGGTATGATTGATTTATTTGGTTGTTGTAATTTATAACACTGTTATATAATTTGATTTACGCCCTTTCTGAAGTCCTACACCTGGGAGGCTATTTTTGGACAAACTGTCCTAAGAATCAGACTGGAGAAAAGGGGAGGGGAGCAGCCAAGCTATCAGTGAGAATGACTATTACATATTTTTTAAATAGTTATATAAAAAATATTTTTTGGCATGAAATTTAATATGATAATGATAGAGGTTGAAGTCCTTCCTTCCTGATAGGTAGCATTACAATATGTCAAAGCTGATTGTAGGTTTACTCTTGCTTACTCTGCTGTACTTTATCCTAATTAGAAACGTCCGGGCCATAGTAGAAGATGATATGGAATCTATCCCATTTGGAGAAAGAAGTCCTGAAGATGGTAATTTGGTAGACTATTAATTCAAGTATGAACTAACTCTTTACCCAAATTTTAAATTCAGTCCCTCCCATGTGGATATCCAAGTTGCGATTGCCTTGGAGTATCTCTAGCTGTTTATGGTCTGGTACCCCTTCTTCATGAGAGATGCCAAATAGATTGCCAATGAGTTTCCATTGACCATCTGGGAAATGGACGTTCTGAAAGGTCACTTCATTAGGGTCTGTATTTATCAGAACCATTACCTTTTTATCTACCAGGTATCCCAACATATGGCGGTTTTCAGGGGTGATCCACTCATAGTAGTCTGCTGGGACCACTTCAGCTGTTCTGAATACTTTTCCATAGGGACTTAGGCGAAACTTATTTAGCCCTTGCCAGAACGCATACATACTTTTGTAGTCGCAGTAGGTATCATCATTCTCTCTGGTCTTTCCTACATTTTCCCATATGAACCTATTGGCGGCCCGCATATTATAGGTATCTCTTTTTCCATGTAGAAATACCTTGGTGCCTGAAGCTGTTTCTTTCACAGTTTCTGTCAGTTCAGCCAAGCCTTTAGAGCGCATGATCTCACTTCCTCCATGGGTTACTATGGGCCCCATGGAAGTGTAGAGCATAACAGCTGCTATTTTATAGTTCCATTCATCTACTCCCCATCTCCCATCCCAATCATGAACGGCAAACTGATCTGCCAAGGCCCAGTTATCATGGATGTCCAAATAATTAATGCCAGATAAGGGGGTCTTATCCTCCGGGAAAGAAGAACTTAAGGCTTTCATGGCATTCTCCCGCTCATCTGTATTCCCTCCTGCAAATCCTCTGTCCTTACTTTTCTCTTTAGGTGTATCCGTAGGCCCCTTCAAGGCATTTCTGGCATCATCCTGAAAAAAGGTGATAGGAGAATCTATCTTATACCAGTCCCAGTCAGGATTATTCTCAAAGTCAGGGTCATAGGAGCCTATCCATGGTTCTCCGTATATGATGATATCATCCCCTAATTCATTTCTTAGTTTAATGAGAGTCTGCTGGTCTATCTGCCCTGCCAGGTCTATCCTAAAGCCATCAATCCCAAATTCCTCTATAAAGTGCTTACACTGGTCTATGAGCCAGCGCTGAACCATGGGTCTGTTCTCTGTCTTGACTTCATTCCCATATTCTCCTATTAATTCCAGGTCCTTAGTACGGTAGTAGTATTGTTTATCCAGCACATTGAAATGGAAGAAATAGGGGTTTTCCCTCCCATCCATATTTTCTGCTGTGTGGTTAGGGACTATGTCTATGATGACTGCTATATCTTTATCATGGAAAGCCTGGACCAGATCCCTGAACTGCTCTCTTTCCGCCCCTGGTTCAGTCCCTCTCTGCCTAAAGCGGGACTCTATTGCAAAGCAGTGGGAGGTCCTATACCCCCACTGGTAATTCTCCTGGTTAATCCCATGTTTCATCATAAATGGATCATCCTCAAAGGCAGCTTTCCAGTCAGCATCAGGATAATGGAGAAACTCCTGCACAGGCATAAGGTGAACCACATTGATACCGAGCTTAACCAGATAGTCAAATCCTATGGGTTCTCCCTGACTATTGGTAAGTCCTGGTACTGTCATGGCTGAAATAGTGCCCTTCTTATCTTCTGCTACGGGTAGTAAATCTGTGAAGTCCTGCACATGCACCTCATAGGCTATAACATCTTCCATAGCAGGAATCCCATTAGGTAAGGGACTTGCGGGCGTCGTTTTTTCCCACACACGAGCTCTTCCCCAGCTGTCCATACTCACCCTGGCATAGGGGTCAGAAATATGTACGGGGGTACTTTCGAAAAAGTGATTTCCAGGCTCATCAAATCCATGAACGGTAAAGTCATAATATAAACCTTTAATATTCTCTGGATGGAGGTACTCCCAAACACCATCCTTATCCTGTACCATATCTATGACGGATAAGGCTCTTTTAGTATCTGGGTCTTCATATAGGTAAAGCTTAACCAGTGTAGCCCTGGGCGCAAATATTCTGAAAGAAGTAGTATTCCCTTCTATCTCTGCCCCCAGGGGTTTACTGGAGTATAAATCCCTAAACCATCCATCAAAAGAGCAGACCGTTTTTAGCTTTTCTTCCGGGAGTTCCAGGTAGTATACTTTTCTGATGTCTATGGGTTGGGTGGGAATAAGTAGGCTTTGATTAGCTGTATTAGGTAGTATCTCCGCTATGGGAATCTGCTTCCCTGCGGCATCAGTAAGGATGAAGGCTTCAGTCTGCATGGGCCTGCTTACTCCCTCTATGAAGGTTCTGATGGTTTTATTGGCTGTGAGTTCAGCTTTAAGGGTAGGTGGGGTTACATCAAAGAGAAAGACCTGGTTTCCTCCCTGTTTATTGGGGCTGGTTGCAGGGGGATCTATCCATTCTCCTTCATTAATTCTAAACTTAAACTCGGCTCTTGGAGGGATGACTTCATACTGGGGATTATAGATGGATAGAATCCATAGGGTAGGAGAGAAGCGGTGTAAGGTCCAGGCCGCCTCATCCATGTCCTGGCTCCATCCTCTAAAACTGCCTGTGAGCACTACCTTACTAGGTTCCTCTGCCTCATAATGCTGATAATCAAACAGAAAATGTGTGGTGTCCCCTACGTGATGGTATCCTTGCTGGATTTGCTGAGACATAAAGGGCTGCCCAGCAATATAGTTTTTGATCATAACGCTCAACATTAAGAAGAGGACGAAAATACGGTAATTCATAAGGTGCTAACAAAGGGATTATTACCCCAATTGAACATGGGTAAAGGTAAGGAAATATCTGCTATCCTGAAGGGAATAGCATCTTGCCACCTTGAACATAAAAGTGGGAGTTATTCCCTTATTTGGCTCTCCAGCTTAAGCCTATGGCCCCCCATCTGCCGGGCATTTCTGCTCCTAGGATATCCTGGTAGGCCTCATCAAAGATATTATTCACCTGCCCCACAACAGATAAATTATGGACCAACCTGACAGTAGCTCTGGCATTCCAGGTAGTGTAGGAGGGTCTTAACTCGCTATTAATAGCAGTGGCTACCTCTCTGTCTCTGTCTTTCCACAGTCCACTGATAGCCAGGCTGTAGTTTTTATGCACCAGAGAAAGGTATCCATTGATGAGATTCTCTGCATGGTTAGCCAGGTACTTAGACGCTTCTCCATCCTGGGTGTTAGTGTCCAGGTGTAGGTAGCTGAGAGTAGCACGTAGCCTGTGATTTGTCCATTTTTGGGTGTAGCTACCTATCATTTCTACACCTGCTGTTTGGAGGTCAGAGAGGTTTTGAGCGTAAAAATATGTGCCTTGTGGATCTAGTGGTCTCACGGATTCTATGATTTCAGCTGGAGCTACAATATAATCTATCATGTTATTCCCCCTTCTGGTAAATACCGTGGTACTAAACGTCCAGGCGGGGCTGGGAGAGAAGTCTATGCCTATTTCTGTGCTCCATACGGATTCCGCTTCCAACTCTGGATTTCCCAGGTTTCTGCCAGAGGTAAGTACGGAAGTAAGATTAGTGGCTATGAATCTTTCTGTAAAATCCCCTGCCCGTATGCCTCTTCCTGCGGCTATTCTAAATACCCAGGACCCTAATCTATGGCTCCCGCTGATCTGGGGAAGAAATTCCAGGCCGTAATTTTCATCATAGTCCAGGCGGAGGTTTCCACTTAAGAATACATTTTCTTTGGGTTCCCAATGTGCCCCACTGAACAGGCCTGCATGCCAGTCATTGTGATTCCCTCTGTCATTACTGTCAATGGACCTATTGTCTACTTGAACGCCCACATTCCACTTGACATGCTTATGCTGCAAAAATCTTCTGATGTATTGGCTATTAAAAAATCTGGTCTTGTGATTGTTAATGGTGAAAGCGGGATTAAAGGTAAAGCTATCCTTGGTTCTGCGGTAGGAGACCCCTATCTCTTCATTCCCATTCTTAGTCTGGTTTTTAGCCATGAGCTGTCCCCAGTAAGAAGTTACTTCCTCTGTAGACTCATCAAAGGTACTGGTGGTGTAAAAGTACTGTGCCCCAAAGTCTCTCCTGTCTAGCCCACCTCTAGCGATAAAGGACCACTTATCCAGGTCGTGATAAGAGTAGGCAGCATGGTAGGTTTGGTTATCAAAGAAGGCACGCCTTCCGGAAGACAATAGATGACCCTCTGAGTCATTGATAAAAGTGCCTGCGCTTATCTTGTGCTTCTGCCCATCATAGCTGAGGTTGGCTTGGCCCTGTCTGAGTTCATGTTCTCCTATTAGTCCGCTTAAACGTAGGTTAAAGCCTTTCTTCTCCTGCTTCCTAAAATAGTGGTAGGTATAAATCAGAATGACCCCTCCCACCGCATCAGGACCATAAATAGCGGCTGCGGGCCCTCTGAGCAGTTCTATTCTGGCTATTTCATCTGGCGTGATAGGAATATAGTTGTTGAAGTGTCCCGTTAGTGGGTCATTGATCCTCATTCCATCTATGAGAATGAGCACCTGATTAAAGGAGCTTCCCCTAATGAGGATGTCAGCTTGTGCCCCAAAGGCATTTCGGGTTTGGGTTTCCACGCCGGGGAGGTAAGTGAAAATTTCATCTATACTCCTCACAGGAAGAGATTGGATGACGCTGTCCGTGATGACCGTTATGGCTCTGCCTGTTTCATGTATGCTGAGGGGTAGCCTGGAGGATACTATGGTAACGGTATCATCCAAAGAATAGGATTGGCCCTTGGCAGAGAAAGGCACTAGAAGGGTAATACTGGTGATAACAGCCAGGGTAAAAGTTCTCATATATTGCTAGGTTCAGTAAACAGCTTGCGATATTAATGCCTGGATAACGAAAAACAAAGTGCAAAGGTGGGTAGGGGAAAAATCTTGGGTTAGCTAAGGGGTGCTAAGGGGAAGTATAGTCAGATTAGCCTAAGTCTTCAGCCATTTACATGGATACTGTAGGGATAAAAATGAAGCTCCTATTTTTCCTGTTAAAAGGGCACTGTTACTCTCTCTGAGATACATAAAATATCAGATTACTACTTGCAGGCTGAATTTCGGACGTTAGCCATGCTACTGCTTTCCTATACCTCCCAATATGAAAGGGTATGGGTCTCCATTACCTTTCCTCCATGTTCCAGGTCCACTAACTGATACACTAGCTGATCTTCTGCTAGTTCCAGCAGGGCCATGGTGATGGGGAGCTTAAATCTTCTTCTGCCTGCACTACCAGGATTAATGAGGAGGCTTCTTTCATTCATGAGAAAGGCTGGTTTATGAGAATGACCTACTAAGAGGATGTGGGGAACGGGATATTCTGAAGCATACTTCGGCCATTCTTCCTTAATGTGGATCATAGTAATTCTCCATTTCTCAACTTGGGTGGTATAGATGAGGGGGAGTTTTTCTGCCCAGGCCCCTCTGTCTACATTTCCCCTCACGGCATAGGTAGGGGCATGGCTGCTGAGGCTTTGGAGCACCGCCTCCGTTCCCAGGTCACCTGCGTGCAGGATGAAAGATACCTCTGCCAGGAAGGGGTAAACCTCCGGTCTCAGAAGATTATGGGTATCAGAAATCAGTGCTATCTTGGTGGAGTGGGACAAGAGGAAGTGGGGTTACTGTAACTTTCTGGCTTTTAATTCTCCAAGGAGAACATTGTCTGAGTTTTGAAGGGTAATTAGCTCATAGGTACCCCCGCCCTTTTCAGAGAGTTTCTTGAGTTTAGGGGTAGCGTCTTTGGAGGAATTAAAATCAAAGACGGATAGGTGAATATCCTTCTCCAGCCCTTCAGTTATTTTCTTTTGGGTGTCTCTGGAAACGGGAAACTTTCCATCTGTAGCCAAGATGATTCTGTTATTTCCTCTTTGAATGAAATTTTCTTTGGCTACGCTGTAGGCCAATTGTAATCCCTCGTCTCCATTGGTTTGTCCACCCGAGCGGAGGGAGGAAATGGTACTTTTCACTACCTCTTTATTGTCCATAGAAGTGGGAGGGAGGGCTACACGGGCCTTACCGGAGTACACGATAATAGATACCTCATCCTGCTCTCTTAATATGGGCACCAACTTCAAGAAAGATTCTTTTAAGAGCCCTAATCTACCCCTTCCATTCATTGAGGCTGAGACATCCAGCAGTAGCACAAGATTGACGGGTGCATATCCTGCCATGGTGCTGAAGTCCTTAACATCAGACACAAAATCTATGTCTATGGTAATGGAGGCGGCCTGACGGGGCGTCAGATCAAAGTTATAAGGTTGCTGATTGTACTTTAGCAGCCTTACCTTGGAGAGATCTGCAAATTTATTATAGTCGTCTACCATGGCATTGTAGAGAAACACAAACTCATTAAGGGTTTGGTAGTCATCTACTATATTAGGTTCCAGCACTTCCACCTTACCCACTATCTCATAGGAGTTTTCTATGATATGTTCATAGGGATTATGAGGGTCAGACATTTTATCTCTGCCTAATTTACGGATCCCTCGCATGAGCTTCTTCTGGTTATCTGCCAGGTAAACCGCCTGATCTTTTAGGCCTTCTACGGGAATGTATTCTCCAGGTATTCCCAGATATTTATCCTTAAGCTTAAAGTAGATATTTTTAGCCTCTTCTATGGACTTTAGCAGCTCCAGGGAAGTCTTATACCAGGAGGTCTTGGTGCCGGAAGGCTCGTATTGATCATATACAGAATTAATCAACAGAAAGAGTTTTTCCTTTTTCTTGTCGAAGTTGTCAAAGAGGGTGATAAAGCGATACATAATCTGGTCTGATTTTTCCAGATTATCCGATTTATAGGTTTCATTTTCTACATACTCACTAAGCTCTTCCTCTAGTTCTCCTATTTCTTCTAATAGCAAAATGATAGACTTAGCCTCCCCGGTAATCATGTCTTTGTATTCATCAGGGATGAGGTTAGCTGACTTTAGGGCTTGTTTATATATGCCATATGGAATGGAATACTTTTGATCCTTAAGATAAGTTAAGGAAACGTTATGCTCATATTTCTTAAAATCTATGCCTTGGTAGTAATCTGCATGTAGCTTATAGTTTTTGATATCTTGCTGAAGGAAGCGATTACTCTGGACGGCGTCATTGGTAAAATCTATGAAGCTATTCATGGCCAGGATCATCCCTCTAGGCATTTCTTCCTTGGAAGATCTATCCTGATTCACATACATTTCCTCCACCTCATAAGCCAGGCTATCAAACATCTCCGAAGAGAAGGAGGGGGGCTCGTAAGAACTTGGGCTTACCTCAAAGCGGCCTTGCTGCACGAACTGGGGGATAAACCCTCTGTTTTGTTTAGCCGCAGCTTCCACAAACTGATTATAGGTCTCCAGGAGAGAGCGGTTCACTAGTTCATGAAAGTCCAGGTATAATTCATTATAGACATCCCTTCTTATTTTTCCGTAAAGAGAGAACTCTGCATTGGCGGAAGAGAGTCGCTTCTTGATTCTTACTGTATGGTCTTTATAATTTCTGAATAGCAGATCCATAGGGTACCTGGGCGTACTTACTTCTCCCATCATGCTGATTAATGAATCCAGCCTTGAGATCATGGATTCCAGCTCATTAAGGGTAAGTGGGGGCGTATCCATGGAGGAGAAATAGTAGGTTTTATCCGTTATGAAGTCATAGTTATTGACCATGATCTGATCCATCATGCTGACTGCATCTGTGTAGCTATCAGATTTCCGTTTATGCTTGAGTTTATAGTAGGCCAGGATTTCCTCCTTAAGCTTGTGCTGACTTACATCAAAACTACTAAAGGAAGACCCAAGTCTTTTGAAGAGGGAATCTGCATTAGAGAAGCCATCCATGATGAAAAGCTTGGCCTGCAGATACTTATCTAGCTGCTTGGAGAATTCTAATATGTTAGTGTAGTTGTTATCAAAGGATTCAGCTTGGGAAGTGATAGGCTCACTGGCTTTATCCTTAGCTATGACCTTCTCCAGCACCAGACGCTGGTTGGTAGCCTGGGTAATTTCCAGTAAACAGGGTAGCTCAAAATTGGCAGGCCTCCCTTCTATAACACTTTGCTTTTGTCTTTCTACTGTGATAAAGATTTTATGTAGGCAGGGAAGGCAATCATTTACGGAGGCAGATTTCTCGTTGATGTTGTAGATATACTGACGTAGGGCCTCGAACTCTTTTGGCGTCAGTTTCTGCCCCAAAGACTTCAATGGGAGCCAAAAAATGAGCAGAATAATCCAAAAGACACCAGCAAATTTCATAACAAAAGCGTGGACAATTCAATCCGTAGTCCTATATCAGAAATCGTTTGTTTGTAATTACGGAATGGTACCCAATACTATCAACGTATTAATCACATAAACTTACACCTATCTAGTGGTAATGAGTAACAATATTTGTTGAGAGGTGCTAATTTCTGCTTTATCCGTCTGATACTAATGAAATACCCTTAAAACAACTATTCATTTGTCGCAGGAAAGGATTCCTGAAAAGCAGAGCAAGAGGGAATTGAATGATTAGTGAGTAATATATTAATATTATTTCTTATTAAAGCTATTATAGAAACAAAAAAAGTACGAATTAGAGAATACCCATAAGATGATAATTGTGGAAATTCTCATATATACATGAGACTTATGCAGCTCGTTTAAGATTCTGTGGGAGCAGGGGCGTGTAGCTGCCACTGGTGAATGGTTCTAAGACCTATCAAAATGGTGAGAGGTAAGCCTGCAGAGGGTAGGTCTTGTGGAATAAAAAACCAGCTTAGCACCAATAAGCCCAGTAAGATGGAAGAATACAGGAGGTAAGTTCTCACCCACTCAGGCAAACGAGAAGCCAAAAGGTAACCGGCAGGGATAAGATGGGTGGGAAGTAACCATAGTAAATTGAGGTTCATTTTAGTCACCCTATGCTCAGTACCTACCCACATAAAGAGTAGAACCATCCCAGCTAATCCTATGATGGTAAATAATACACCATCTATTTTAGGGAGAATAGGACTATTTCTGAGCGACCAACTTATAATCAGGTAGGCAAGGGCCAGAATGACGCTGAATAGTTCCGGCCAAAGGTGAAACGCTTTCTTATCTTCTGTAGGATAAGCTTGGTATGCTATAGACTCGTACTTCACTAGAGGCACTTCTTTCCCCTCTTTCATGATGGTGGAGTGCTTCAGTGTCTCATACAGGTATTTAGGATGGAACGTATACTCTTGGTTTTCCATTTTGGCATCTGTAGGAAGGCCAAGAATGAGATCTAACCCAAAATCCATCCATGGTTTCTGGGTAATACTACCTTCTATGGCATCTCGGAAACTGACTGCCGGATCTGGGGTAGGATAAGTCCAGCTTGCGGCATCTACCAGGGTGTTCTCCAGGCCTTGTTGTATCCTTGTAGCACAGTTATCAAACAGGAAATCATATCTATAGAATCGTTTATCAGGCCGCATATTATCTTCCAGAAATTCATAGATAGCCTGTTTTTGGGACTGGTTGAGGTTGAGTACCTGTTGCTGAACTGTCTGGTTATAGTAATGATATACCCTGAGAAACTCCTCTAAGCTTTCAGTAGACAGCATATACAGCAATTTTCCTCTGGCAAACTTCAGGTAAAAATTAGGTGTGCGGAAATTGAAGGTGCCATAATTATAGATTTTTTCTATGCGGTTCACGGGGTCCCATACCATAATAGAGCTATGACCCCAGCTTTGATACATCTGTGGACCGGGCTCACAGGTCATCACGCTGATCTCAGCAGAGGAGGACAGGGTATCCACCAGGGTAGATTGGGAGTATATTTGCTGGAATGAAAGGAGAAGTATAGTAAGAATGACTACCTGTATGCGCTTATTCATGGCCGGGATTACTGTCATTGTATGTTTGCATCATCCAGTCATCATTATGAAATGAACTGGGAAATAATAATTGCTTCGGTAGAATTCTGAACAATATAGGCAATGTGAGGAAACTTCCAGGCATCATAAATAAGGCAAAAGCGGGAATGGTCTTGAGAATATCTATTAACTGCGCCCTTACCTTTTCCTTCTCAAAAGGGGTAAGCTCAGTGGAAGCGGACTTAGCCAATAGCTTCATGACTTCTCTGCTTTCTGTTAGCTCACGCTGAATTCTCCTGTGGTTCTTTCGTACAATAATGCTCATTCTCCTCACAAAGCGCTCACTTACCTTCTGGTAGTTTTCTTTCTGTTGTAAATAATATACCTCCTCCCAGTTCTCCACCACAAAACTCTCTATGGACAGTATGGAGTGGGAAACGTCCTGCTTGGTGAGCTTTAGCCGCTCACTCAGGGCATGTATGAAGCTATCTTCTGTAGTGGTAGTTCTGATATTAGAGTAAATAGCCAGTATAGCCAACTCCAGAAAATACTTCCTTAATATCCAGTTATCTACTTGCTGAAAATCCAGGTCTTCCAGGCTAAGCGGTTTTTCCATATAGGTTCTGGCCTCTTTCTTTTGGAAGGGGTCTAGCTTAGCAGACTGAAGGAAGTAGTTATAAAGCTTTAATTCCTCTTTATCCACCTGTCCGTCTGCCCATGAGGCCGCCGCCAATAACTTAAGGATAGACATCCTGACATTGGTTTTTTGCTGGATGAGATGGCGTATGTCCAGGTGGTTTTTATACTCTGCCCACTTGGTATAATAAACCAAATCCAGGAATAGCAGGATATTATGAAAAAAACCTGTCCAAAAGCTGTCCCAAGAAGGGGGGACACTGGTGCGATCATCCAGAATAGATTCAAGCCTGTATAGGTTCTCTCTCTCTTTACCCCTACTCATTTTAGGCTCCCGCTTGTACTTGAAAAAGGTCTGCTGATAAAAATAGGTCAGTTCATCTACCAGCACAGGAATGGTGCTAGCCATATCAGCGGAAGAACCGTGCTGCCTAAGGTAAATAAACATACCACTCTGGAGGAGGCACTCTACCAGTAGCACCTTAATCTTATTTTTTTCATCCCAGTAGGGAGCTAGTGGGTGGGTGTAGTCTTCTATGCGGAGCGGGTGCCCATACATGAGACCCGTAGGCTGAACGATATTATATAGAAACTCCTCCCCACTTAGGCTCATATTGATATCCTCAAGGGAAATAGCTCCCCTTAGGACCGGAGCCCTGAATTCCAGATACTTTTTAAGCCATCCTCTTTCGTTGGGATTCATATGGAGTTTTCGCCTACTTCTTGTTGTTTACAGGATAAAACCATGTGAATCTGATCCTGTTTTCCATGAGCTATACAAACTTATCTGATTAATTCAGAAAGCAAACAGTATATAAACGAAAATCACTATTAATTTTATTTTTTATGAGCTAGATGAAATTTTCAACAGCCCAAATAAGTGTGTTAATAGAAGTGTACAGCCCTGCTGATCCTCGTGATCAGCAGGGCTGTTTTCTGTGTGTGCTTAAAGGGGGCCTATCCTTCTAAGGAGTCAATATTAGACTGGATAAATCCTTTATAGCCTGCGGGCGCTGTCTCTAACGCTTTTTTATAGGAATCTCTAGCCTTCTGCATTTCGCCTTTAGCTTTTTGACCTGCTCCCACTCCCAGATGACTGAGCCAGTTATCAGGAAATTTTTCACTTAAGGCATTAAATGTCTGTACAGCCAGATCTACCTCTTCCATACTAAGGAGGCCATTACCCATTTGGTATAATTGTACTGGGGTAGCTTTTTCAGCTAGGGTCATGGCCAGGGTCTTAGCAGAAGCCTCCTTTTCACCATTCTTGATTTCCAACATAGCTTTAGTAGACAGAGTAGTAAAGTTAGCCTCTCCTATGAATGGTTGGCTGACAGATTGTTCTGCCCATGCTAAGCCCTGTGTGAGCGCTATATCATTCTGTAGACAGAAGGTAGCCGCCGTATTGAAGCCTTGCCAGGTAAACCCTGCAGACCCTTGTAAATCATCCTTCATCTTGGCTATGTAGAGTTCCATAGCATTAGGAACGCTGATGGTAAGCGGGATAGCTTTATTCTCCCAAAACAAGGCTAAGACAGCCGTGTCCAGCTTTCTCTCCGTGAATTCATAGGTCAGATACTCATGAAAAGGCGCTTCCTTGGGAGATACCTCTACCCTGAGCACATCATTTTCTTCTTCATAATAATAGCTGCCCCAGCCGGTGGTTTCTTCCGAGAAGATCATTTCCCAGGCTTCATTTTCAAGGGGCAGAATGTGAAATCCATAGCTCCCGGCAGCCAGATCTTTTCCTTCTACCAGGACATCGTGGCTAAAGGTGATAATAGTATTTTCATTAGCACCTGCTCTCCAGGGAGCTGCGGTAGCTGTCCCATATCCCTGGGTATTCTTGAAATCAGTGGTACCATAGGGAACTACTTTTCCCCATATTCCTCCTTCTCTTCCTGCCACATCAGGACTACTGTAGGTAACGGTAACTTTTACCAGCCCAAGGTATTGGCTGACTTCACTGATCTGATTTCCCCCACTTGGCGGTAATACTATGGACTGCTGGGCAAAGCTGGATAGAGCAGTACTGAGTAGACATACTAAACATGTCCGAATGAAGATAGTAGAGTGTTGCATATGTTTGGGTTAGGGTGATACATAGAAAGAAGAAAATAGGCAGAAATTCTTAGGAGAATGATACTGTTCTGCCAATTCCAGAAAATCCTGGATCAGCTTCAGATTTTGGGATACGTATCCCGCCCACATAGACCACTACTTCCCAAAGAATTAGCAGTTTTCTGCTTCATCAGGCGTAGCCAATTCCCAGAAGGTGTCAGCCTTATCTTCTACCCTTCCTTTACAGGGAAAATCTTTTTCTATCAATAAAGAAAGAGTCTCTCCACTGGGCAAGGATAAAGATGTGGCTATGCCTACTTCCTGACTTTGGGTCCATTCATGGGCCATGTTTGTGGGAAGCATAACCCGTATGTCATTCTCCTGAAAAGATACGTTGATTTCTGTTTCTCCTACCTCATGACTGAGGGTGTAGGAAAGGGAACTGCCATTAGGGAAGTCTACTTTTTCTGTGAGAATATGTTCTTTTTCCAGGGTTAAGACTTCAGACCTTCTCAGCCTCAGCCTAATGCTATTGTGGGTAGTCCTTAACTTCATCTGTCTTTAGGTAGGATTGGATATCTGCATAGAAAGGTAGGGAGAAGCAGAGGGAATTCAAACCGTCCTGATACCCAAAAAGGCCCCGAATGATCGGAGCCCCTTCCAATACTAATACACACTGTTTTACCTGAGAATAGGTAAAACAGCTTTCATTAATCTGATAGATTATATCTTGAACTTTTTGCGGAAATCCAGGTAAACATCTGCTCCTATTAGTTTAGACCAGATTTTGTGTACCTGTTCTTCCATTTCCTTTTCGCTGGCTTCACCTGACGTAAAGCCTACCAGCCTAATCTCCATGTCCTTGGAGAAATTCCATTTCCTCTTGGTAAGAACGAGGATGTTATATTCAGAAAGATTACTATGTGAAATGCTTAGGCCTTTAACCTCTCTCCATACTTCCAGGATGAGTTTTAGGTCATTGGAATTCAGCTTTTCAAAGCTGTCTTTTTTATCCAGCCCAGTTTTGCGTACGTAATCCTTTAAGGTATTCCGCTCTATGTATGTTCGGAAATAATATTTTCCTTCCTTAGCCTGAAAGATCTCACTGAGTTCCTGGTAGTAAATGAGTT
The DNA here is from genome assembly GCA_039026975.1 of Bacteroidota bacterium. Lineage (GTDB taxonomy): Bacteria > Bacteroidota > Bacteroidia > J057 > J057 > JBCBKZ01. The sequence goes on from JBCCLI010000117.1 coordinate 14,593, forward strand.
CTTTCTGATACACAATCTCAAAGGCTTTTACCCTTTCCTCATTTTCAAGGTCTTCTGTAGGAAGAATTTTAATCACCTTAACATCGTGGTTGATGATATGTGTAACCTTCTTGGTGATAAATTCTGGATCTAAGAGGACGCCAGAAATTTCGAAAATTTCCTCTATGCTTTTATTAGGATCCCCACTAAGCTCTGGCTGAATATTGGCCTGTCCGTTTACTGCTTCGTGATTTAGATCAGCCTTTTCTTCTACTTTTTGCACTACGCCAGCAGTAACTTTTTCTTTCACAGCTGCCCCCACTTTAGGACTAGTCTCAGCTATTGGAGCCAATACTTTCTCTGGTTCTGGTTCAGGCGCTATCTCTGGTTCTACTTCTACCGCTGGTAGTTCTGTTCCCTTCTGACCTTTTTTAGGTGGTTCCGCAGGAGTTGGTTCTGCTTCTACTATAGGCTTTTCTTCACTTAGGGGTAGGGGAGCTACTTTGGGCTCCTCCTTGGGTGTCTCCTCGTCAGAACCCTTCTGGGTGGAAAACTCTTTTTCTCCTTCTTCAGATGTAGGCTCTTCTACTGTAGGAGAGGCCGTGGGGTAGCTAATGAGTTCTTTAGGCACTTCTATTTTGGTAGGGGCTTCTGCTTTGGGAGCTTCTTCCTTAAGAGCCTCTACTTCGGCTTTGTCCTTCTTCTCTTCTTCCTTCTTGGGACTTTCCTTCTGTTTTTGTTCTTCTACTTTTGGCAGTGGTACTTCTATCTTTACCTCTTCCACTTCTTGTTCTACCACTTCTGGACTGGCTTCCATGGGCATAAGCTGGGGAGAAGAGTTATCTGTACTCATTTTAAGTTCAGCACTCTTGATGGCCTCCTGTATGGTCCAGATGGTTACCTCTTTAGGGATACCCATCTCTATACCTTTTTGGATATAGGCATCCTTATATTCTTGCTCTTTACTGGCATCTGTACAGCTAGTCCGCATGTCTTGTATAAGCTGCTCTCTGGACATGTAGGACTTTCTTTCTGCTTCCAGTTTTTTTCTTGCCTCCTCTTCCTCTTTTCTACGTCTTTCTTCTTCCTCTCTTCTTTTTCGCTCTTCCTCCTGGCGCTTACGTTCCTCTTCTTCTTTTTTATGTGAAATCTCTGTTTCCAAAATCTCTTGCGCGCGTAGGGTCATCCCTTTTAAGATGGACTCCACTGCCTTCATATCCGTGGAAAGACCATTTTTCTTGAGCTTACTTTTGATTTTTAGCTCTTTCTCAAAAAAGGTATCTAGCTTCTGGTTGTCCAGGTAAGCTCCGAGGAGTACTACAGATTTTACTCCTAGCCTGTCAAGTTTAGCCTGGTTTAGGCGGCTGGCCAGGCTGACCCTATTGGCAGTTAGGCTATCATCATAGCGTTCCTTCGGAAAGCTGAGAGTAGCCTGAATAGCTACATTGTTAACCTTTTTATTGACTTGGATTTGTTCATTTGAAGGGAGGTTATCCAGGTCTTTTTGAATTTGATCCTTTTCACTGGCACTTATCTGTAAGCCAGAATTTTCAAATTCCTTCACTACCTCTCTGAACACATTCTGCTTCCCGGGTGCTTTCCCAAAGGTCTTTA
>JBCCLI010000118.1:0-16179 GCA_039026975.1 Bacteroidota bacterium
ATAGGCCCCAGGTGCCAAATTACTCTGGACTGCATTTGTGGGTAGGGCAGGGCTCCAGGTGTAAGTCAAATTTCCCGTACCACCCGTGGTTACTACTGATAGGCCACCGTCATCTGCCCCAAAACAGCTAATATTAGTGATCGCTATATTAGCGTTGATGGGGGGGCTTACTTTTACATCTACGTCTTCTATTTCTGTCCCACAAGCATTACTCACCGTCAGGGTATAGGTAGTGTTTACACTGGGAGAGGCCTTGGGATTAGCTTTGGTTGGATCATCTAGTCCTAAAGTAGGTACCCAGGTGAAAGTACTTAGCGGAAAGGTAGTACCTGCGGGTAACAGACTTACTGAGTCATTATCACACACAGCTACATCTGGTAGTATCCCAAGGTTTACAGGCTGGTCTACCCTGACAAATACATTTTCTTCATAGGTACAGCTAGGCGTAAGTACCCTCACTGTATAAACAGTGGAGGTAGGAGGGGAAGCTATAGGATTAGCTGCCAACGGGTTACTTAAGCCCGCAGGAGGGTCCCATACATAGTTAAAAGGAACAGTAGTTCCGTTTAAGCTGAAATTAGCTTCTAGCTGGACAGAGCCACCTGAGCATATTTCAACCTGGTTATCTGCTACGGTCAACTCCCCTTCTCCCTGGATGATAATTTCTTCTACCACTGGGCAGAGCCCAGGTTCTTCATAAGTTACCGTGTAGGTGATGGGGAGAAGCACATTGGCTATGGGATTTCTGATGGTAGGATCAGAGAGATTAGTAGCAGGACTCCAGGTATAAGTACCCCCGTTATCAGGAGTGGTAGCTTCTACTTGGAGACTCTGAGTTACCCCTGGACAAATAAAATATGTTTTAGCTGGGAGAACGGCGCTATTCTGCACCTGAATATTAAATGCAATAGAAGATTCTCCTTTTATAGGACAGCTGTTATCGGTAGCCCTTACGGAGAAAACGTAATTGCCTATATCGGCTACAGTTGGGGTCCATTCCACACCGACCAGGACTGGATTAGCTCCCGAGGTATTAATTGTAGCGCCTGGAATAGCTTCAGCTAAATTAGAGGCTGCCGCTATGACATCACCTGCATTAGGGTCAGTAACCTCTATCTGTAGATTCATAGGGGTACCTGCACACACTGAGACGGTATTACCCGTCAGGTTTGTACCCGCACCACTTAATAAGGAAGGCGTAAAGACGGGTTTGCTGTTCGCACAAGCTTGAACTACCAGGAGGACATCCCTCATGGTGCTACCCATCAGACGGCCATTTCTATATTCTGATACCTTAGTGGTAATGATACTTCTTTGGATGCCTGAAGGCGTAAACTCCATCTGTCCTGTATTTACATCAAACCCAAAAGTGTTAGGGGGAGCGGTGGTAACAGGATAGTACGGATTAAAAGCTCCCTGGTAAGTGATAGGTACTGGAAAAGAGCCACTTATAAAATTTTGAGGAGTCACTAGCTCGAATACCAGTGAATCTCCGTCGGCATCTGTAACACCGTTGTTGTAACTAAAAGGATCTCCTTCACAAACGTTAATGATAGGATCACTGCTGAATGAGGGAGAACTGTTACAGCTACCGTCCAGATTATCTATACTGGCCTCAAGGTACATCTGTGTAGTATTAGTAACATTCAGATTGGTTACACTTGGGTTTCTACAGCACAGGTTCCAGCTGATGGTCCAATCTGCACAAGGAGACAAGACTTGCCGGACAGTGTAGGTATATTTTTCAACCCCTGGTAGGGCTCCCCCGTTACAGGTACTGTTTACAATCTCTGTAGGACATAACTGGGAAATTTCCTCACTCCCTACAAATACAGTAGGGCGTGTAGCATTAAAGCCACATGAGTTAGAAAAGGTTAATTCTGGAGTATCGGTGAAGAATGCACCTGAGCAATCACGGTATACAGTTAGGGTAAACTCGTATTCATTCCCTCCTAAGCACTCATACGTCAAATCAGCACCTATTACGTGATCTGCGTATATGTTAGAATTAGAAAAAATAGTCAGGATACCTATAAATAAGAATGTAATCTTTAGTGCTAAAATCCGCCTCGGGTTAATCATGATTCATTCTTTCTATAAATCCAAATATCTACTTAAAAAATACTATAAGTGCCAAACTAATGCCAAGTTTGAACACAAGGTTAATACATTTAAAGAAATTTTTACCCTATAAGGGTATTGAAAGGTATAGGTAGGTTCCTGAATGCCAAATAATGGTCATTTGATTGGACTTTTTGACTATAGGATCACCTAATTCTGGATTGAAAAGCAAAACAATCTTAATAACGTGAGAAAGGGTAAAAAATTTTGAAATAAAACGTAAGAATAGAAGAGATTTTTATGTAGGCTTTTCCGGGAAATCAAAGCCATTTTTCAGCGAAGACTACTACAAGAAGTAATATTTTAAAACATAAAATTCAATTTGATAATATAAAGATAATGGGGGAAATTTATGGTTAACTCTCTTTATCTAGGGTTTCTCAGCCCTAAATCGTTTATCTTAGACCTAGAGGATGCTAGCTTCTGACTCGTACAATAACCCTGGCGAAAAAAATATGGATGCTGATCATATATCTAAGGATCAACCTACTTCTATGACTCCAGCCTCACCGCTAGTGTCCTCTTCACCAGATACCTGGACTTGGAAGGCGTCTATGCATTGTGTCCTTTTAGATAGTAAGGGGGTATGTGTAGCGGTTCATCCTTCTGTACAGGATAATACTTTTTATTTGAAAAGAGCTGAGATCAAGCACGCTCCTATCTCCCACCTACTACATACCTCTCTTGCTGAACAGTTGAATGAGAAAATTATCCATCCTATTCTCAAAGGAAAACAGTCCTCTGCAAGAATGTTGGTGCATTCTTCTGAGGTTTTGAAAGGGGTAAAGGTATTTTCCATATCCTCCAGGCTTATTACATGGAAGGAAGAGAGGCACATCTTACTGGAATTTCTACCACAGGATGAGACCTATGCCCTCATGAAGAAAGAAGTTTCCCAAAGAAATTTTACGGATTTATTAGAGCTTCTCCAGGATGGGGTACTTTGGTTATGTACCCAAACGCATAGGGTGATGTACGCTAATACCAGTGCGCTAGCCTTATTAGGATACCAAATGGAGGAAATATTTGAGACAGATATTTCTAGCTATTATCCAACTGAAAAAGCAGATGAATATGTTTCCTTTTTTAAGGATCATACACAGGAACTTGAAGAGGAGGCACATGGGAATTTCTGGTTTAAAAATAGAAGGGGAGAGCTAGTACCAGTGAGCATGAACAGAAATATTATTCAGGTAGAGGATAACACGGCCCAGCAGCTCATTTTTAGGGATAATACAGAGCGGGTGGAAGGAATCAGGAAGCTCAAAGAAGGAGAACAGGAACTGATTAGGGCTGAGGAAAATCTGTTGGAAGCCCAGAGACTAGGTAATATAGGCAGTGGAGTATTAGACATTCTGAATGGAAGGGTAGAGTTTACGGCACATGCCAGGCACATATGGGGCTTAGAGGATAAAGAAGTAATTACCCTCAAGGACCTTTTCAGGCGGGTTCATCCTTCTGATATTAAAACCGTTAAGAAGATTTATAAGCGAGTGATTTCTGCACGCTCAGAGGAGTCTATGACTATTCGTATTCGGGTTAATGAGGGTGAAGAAAAGTACCTCAATTGTAGCCTAAAGCCCCTATTAACAGATAACTTTCAAATTCATAGGATCTTTGGGACCAGCCAGGATATAACTGTTCTTAAACAGGCTGAGACGGAAGTGAGAAAAGCACTGGATAAGGAGACCCAACTTAATGAGCTAAGGTCTCACTTTGTGGCTATCGTTTCTCACCAGTACAGAACCCCCCTCACTATTATTCGCTCTAGTGCTGACCTCATTCCCATGATTGTAGGGGATATAGGATGGGAAAAGCTGGAAGATATTAATAGGTATGTGAAAAAAATCACTCATGAGGTGGAGAGAATGAATAGCCTCTTAGATGAGGTTCTCTCATATGAAAGTATAGAAAGGGGGAGTATTTCTTTTAGTCCCAGACCTACTGACTGTATAGGATGGATTAGGAGGCTTGCTGCTAAATACCATGACTTTCTTGGGGACGGTAGAGGCATACGGCTTCAGATTATGAGCCCGGCTTGTAGTGTGATGATGGATGCTAAACTATTAGAACATGCCATAGGGAATATTTTGGGTAACGCCCTTAAGTATTCTGTAGGTAATCCCGAGCCAGAATTAGAGGTTTGGAATGAGGGATACAATGTATATTTCTCTATTAGAGATTACGGGATAGGAATCCCTGAAAAAGAACTTCAGAATCTATTTCACCCCTTCTTCCGGGCGAGTAATACCAAGAACATGGATGGGACAGGTATGGGCCTGGCTATTTCCAAACAGTTGATAGAACTACACTTAGGGTCTATCAGTATAGCTAATGGGAAGGAAGAAGGGGCAGAAGTTTTGATCAGCATTCCTTCAGGTTTTCCAGTCTAAGCATCCCATGAAGGAGGTGTTTGGAAATTCTGTCTGCCGGCTGTAACTATGCCTCATGGGAAAACCGTTTTCCGCCATCATAGCGGCATCTATCATTGCAGGTTCCAGTGGCATATTTATCAAGTACCTACAACTTCCTCCCACCTCATTTGCTTTTTTTCGGGTTAGTATTCCATTACTACTTATTTCAATTGTCATGCTAGCTCAGAACATTCCTTTTTTTAGGGGGAATTACAGGTATATGTTGCTGATTTCCCTTATCAACGCTGCCAGAATGTTCTTTTTCTTTCTAACCTATTTACTGACCTCTGTAGGGAATGCAGTGGTTTCTCTCTATACATGGCCTATTTTTGCTACCATTTTCAGTGTATGGTTCCTGGGAGAAACCATTTCCAGAAGACAAATAGGGCTGATTGTGTTAGCGTCCTGCGGGGTAGTATTCGTTTCTCTCAATAAAGAGTTTTCCTTTAGTTCTGCAGATTTACTGGGGATAGGTTCTGCCCTGCTGACAGCTGGCTTATATGCAGGAACAGTGGTCATGTTCAAGAAGGAAATGGCTAACTATCACTGGACTGAACTCATATTCTACCAGAATATAGTGAGCTTTTTTATATTTCTACCCTTTATCCTGATTACCAGACCTATTCCTACGGTAGAACAAACTTCTTTAGCTTCCATTCAGGCTATTTTGATAGGGCTTGGCGTCTTTGGCCTTTTCTTTTACGGCCTTAGACATTTAAAGGCTTCCCAGGCCTCTTTATTATCCTATCTTGAAATAGTCAGTGCTATCCTCTTGGCATTTCTCATACTTCAAGAACCTATTACGCAGAATTTAATGATTGGTGGAAGTATGATCATCATTTCTACCTTATTACTTAAAAAATAGGTATAGCTTATGGAACCTTATATCATTCCTGCCCTCACAGTAGAAAAAGCTGAGCAACTCATAAGCCTATGTCGAGAGCAATCACTCCGGATAAGCCTGGCTGAGTCTTGTACGGGAGGCATGTTAGCTATGCTACTGACAGCCATTCCTGGATCATCTGCTACACTTGATAGATCACTGGTAACCTATAGTAATGAGGCCAAGATGGAGCTGCTGGACGTACGAGAAACTACGCTAATGAGGTATGGAGCAGTCAGTGAAGAAACTGTCCGTGAAATGCTCTCAGGTATTTTCCTTCATACTAAAGCGGATCTGGCTGTTGCTATTTCCGGTATTGCTGGCCCGGGTGGAGGAACTCCTGAGAAGCCAGTGGGCATGGTGTATTTAGGGTGGGGGAGAAGGGAGGCAGAACAGCATGTGGTGGCGTATCACTTTCTGGAAACGCGAAGAGAGGTACGCATAAAAAGCTGCGAACAGGCATTAGATAATCTCTTGGAACTCATAGGGTAGGTTAGCCTGTTACCACTTTTTCCTGCTCTGTAAAAGAAATACCATGGTCTCCCAAGCCTTTCAATAATGGAAGATAGATACCAGGCTTATTAGGAATACAAACACCAGTTTCCTGTATGTCTTTAGTTAGGATAAGTTCTGCTGCTATCCCTAAAGGTAAGCCCACAGTCATGGACATTCCTGTTTGCCATTCATCTTTTCCTGTGCAGACCATATGAGATTGAATCTCCTTTAGTTCCCCCTTTTCTGCATACTTGAATTTATGGAGCATCACAATCATATCCTTATCAGCGGAGGTCAGTTGCCATCTTTTCTTGAGAATATGTTCCAGGATTTGTGCAGGAGTTCCACGTTCCAGGCCTACTAGCTCATTACTAAAAATCCCTAGCCACTTAAGGCAGTACATCTCCCTTCCCTCAATAGCCATTCCCATATAATGTGCGAGTTTAAGCTCCACAGAGTCATTAGGGTTATACAGTAAAAATGAGTTGATAAAGTCTCTATGCGTCATTTTTCCTACCATTTCCATCTCATAGGTATCATCTGTAGCCCCTATCTGTACAAATGTATTCCAGGCTTTACAGAAACCGGGCCGTCTTAGGGTGCCCCTATACATGGTGCGTATCCCCCTCAGACCATAGATGTCAATGTATTTAAGGGAATCCCTATTTCCGTACCCTTCAAAATATCCGTAACCAGGGATATGGAGAATTTCAAATCTTCTGAATAGCCTGTGGTAGGGGATGTATTTATACGTTCCTTCTTGCTTGAATTTTACGCCACCCTGGCCAGCTAAAACTACATTTCTAGGGTTCCAGGTGAACTTATACTGCCAGGGATTATCTTCTTCAGGGTTAGGTGCCAGTAAGCCCCCGGTAAAGGTTTCAAAGTCTAACAGCTCAGCTCCTTTTTTCTTTAGATCATCCAGCACCCTCATGGCGGACATATGGTCAATACCAGGATCAAGCCCACATTCCATCAGAAATAGGTTACCATTTCTCCTTGCCTCCTGATCCATTTTTTTGATTTCTGGAGATACGTAAGAGGCTGTCAGGAAGTTTTTCTTATGCTTGAGACAACTTGCTGCCGCTAGGGGATGGAAGTGGGCAGGAAGCATGGAAATCACCAGATCTGCCTGAGAAATGTGGCCTTCACGTACCTCATCATCATGTATGTTGAATGGGATAGCCGAGGCTCCGGGGAAATTGACGACTTGACGGGCAGCTAGTTCTACTGACAGGTCGCCTATGGTAAGCTTCCAATCATACTGCTGGGCTTTCTTTTTTAGGTAAGTGACCAAGGTATGGGTGGAGCGCCCAGCACCTAATACCAGAAGTTTTTTCATTCAGCTATGCCTTTGGCCGAATATAGACAGCCTATCTGAGAATTTGATAACAGCCATCTTAATAGTATTACCCTTTGGCTAAAAAACGGAAGCTGATGATTGACTTTGAAAAGAATAAGCATTTCAGGGGAGGGACACATTTTTTTACCCGTGAAATCCCTTTTCAGCTGAAGTAGATGATCTATACGCTACGTGAGCCTATTTGTTAATATTGAGAGAATCAGGAAGATCACACAACCTAATCACCAGCTTCTGTCTATGAGGTATAAGCGTGTTTATTCTCCCAGGGTATCATAGACCTGCACTCGTGTCCACACATGGGCAGACTTATCTATGAAGGCTAAGTGAACAGGTGCTACTTGATAGGCGTCCTGGTCTTCAGCGTTAGCAAAATGAAGAACTAAGGCCATATCATAAGAGTTATCTACCACTTCTCTTGGCGTCTGTGCGGCGGGGCCTACCCAGCTTCTTTTTACGCCATCTATGTTACGTAAGCTCTCAAGGCCTTCCATGAAAGTGGTCTTGTCTTCTTCCGTAACACCCTCTTTCAGCCAGAAAAAGACAGTATGTATAAATTCCGCTTGGCGATTTTCCGCTTCCGCCAGCTTGGCTTGGGTTTCTTCCAGTTCAGCTTTTAATGCTGTTATTTCTGATTCCATTTGAGTATTTGAACAACTTGTTATGAGTAAGAAGCTGATGCAGATCAGCAAAGTAGGTATATAGGTTCTCATGCTATGAGTTATTAGTTGGGGATATAATTATCTATTCTCCCGAAAGGAAGAGTAAATGGTAGCCTAAAAATACTAAGCTCATCTTTGAAATAGATAGTTCTCTATAAGAAATACCAGATTGAGCATCCTGGCACCCTAATTTTTAGAGAACAGCGATCTATTGTAATCAACATTAGTGCAGCTCAGATTTCCTTAATCAGCTAGTCATGATGGGAATTAGTGATTCAGACAGCTTCTAAGTGATCAGGTTCATCTCATCATCCCATTCTGCTATGTTACCGCGAGTAGAGGGATCTACGCATTTGGCTATCCAGGCTGGATCATAGTCTACCTCATGTTCAGCCAGTACATTTTCTGGAACCCCGTCCCAGTCATTAGGGATGTTTCCTTTATATCCCAGGTCCTCAATCCCCATTTTACTGGTATAATAGCCTGTAAGGGTAAGGTTTCTCATCAGATTGAAAAAGGTAATCCCATGAGACATATCAGGCTTTTTTCCATCAGGATCAGGATAGGCTATATCTTCTACCACCTCTATTTGCTCCTGGTCAGAACAATCTATGAAGGCCTTATTGAAACGTCTATTAGTCTCCTGATCCAGCCACATCAGCCCCCCTCTTATGGGTAGCTGATGGGTAGGAAGATCTTTTACGATGAAGTCAATAAATGCTGGTACTTCAGCTTCTGTGGCAGAGCCTGCTGTCTCTGAAGCTGGGAGAATGATATCACATAGTACCGCAATGGTGGCTAGTTCATACTCTGAGAGAAATACTTTCTCCATTAATTCCTTATCTCTCTCTATCTCACCGGGCGTTCTGCCATACAAGGGGGAAGACGGAGGAGCTACTTCTTTAGCTTGTGTCTCAGGCTGGCATCCAGTTCCTATTAAGGTGGTCCCTGCCAGGCCCCCTATCAGTAAGCTTTTTAGTGATTCTCTTCTATCCATGGCCTAGATATTTTGCTTGTTAATTTGGTCAATGATGTATTCTGAGGTGCGCATAGCCAGGGCCATAATGGTCCAGGTACAGTTTTTATCAGCTTGTGAGGTGAAAGGACCTCCATCTGCTACAAAGACATTATCTACCTCATGTAGCTGACAGTAGGCATTCGTAACAGAAGTTCTTGGATCATTCCCCATACGGGTAGTTCCTACTTCATGGATGATTTGACCGGGGTCTAGTAGCCCATATCCGTTATTGGTTTCTCTAGTAGGCTTATCTCCTAGTGGGATACCGCCCATTTCATAAATAAGGGCTTCAAATGTGTCCTGCATATGCTTAGCTTGAAGCACCTCGTGCTCAGAGAAAGTATAATCAAATTGTAATACAGGAATTCCCCACTGGTCTACTACATTAGGGTCTATGTAACACCTGTTATCATATCTAGCTATACATTCTCCTCTACCTGACATACCTACAACTGCACCGTAAAAGCGCTTAACATCATCACGTAGCTTATTTCCATATCCTCCTACATTGGCATCCTCTCCTATCACCTTATTCATTTCAGTTACATCAAACCCAAACCCATAAGAAGGCATTCCCATACCGCCCCATACTTCTATGTGGTATCCCCTCGGAAAATCCAGCTTTTTGTTGTCTTCCCACCAGGGGGAATAGACATGCATGCCACCCACCCCGTCTTCATTATAGGTTTTCCTGTTCATTAAGGCGGGAATGAATCCTGCTCTTCCTGCGCCGGTAGAGTCATGTACATACCTGCCTACTACATCGCTATTATTACCTAAGCCGTTTGGGTGCTGGCTACTTTTAGAGTTCAGGAGAATTCTGGCTGAACTACAGGCGGAAGCTGCTAGTACCACAGTTTTCCCCTTGAGCTGGTACTCTCTCCTGTCTTCTTTATCTATGTAAGAAACCCCGGTAGCTCTTCCTTCTGAATTAGTGGTGACAGACTTCACCATAGCATTAGTGAATAGGGATACATTTCCTCCCTTCATGGCCGGAAACACTAAGCAAGACCCTGAAGAGAAATCTGCATAAGCTGCGCAGGATCTTCCACACTGGCTACAGTAAAAACAGACTCCTCTGTCATTATTTAGTCTCTTTGTGAGAATTGATAGACGGGATGGCATCACATCTACTCCCATTTTTCTGGCAGCTTTAATGTAGTACAGCTCGTGCAGCCTGGGTTTAGGGGGAGGGAGGAAATAGCCATCAGGATCATTTCTTCTTCCTTCTTTGGACCCAAATACGCCTATCATTTTGTCTAGCCTGTCATAATAAGGGGCTATGTCCTCATACCCTATGGGCCAGTTTTCTCCTAGTCCATCTATGTCTCTACGCTTAAAATCATCTGGCCCGAACCTAAGGGAAATCCTTCCCCAGTGATTAGTACGACCTCCTAACATTCTGGCCCGCCACCATTTAAAACTGGTACCTTCCTTTGATGTGTAGGGCTCTCCATCCACCTCCCAGTCTCCCCAAGACTGGTCGTAGTCTCCAAATGCTCTTGTGGAACTGGCTCCTCTCCTGGGAGACTCATAGGGCCACTTGAGCTGTGTCATGGTATGTGGATCTTTGGGATCGAAATAGGGCCCCGCCTCTACTAAGGCTACATTTAGGCCTGCATTAGCGAGTATATTTGTAGCCATGCCCCCGCCTGCTCCAGAGCCTACGATAATGACATCATAGGCATCTATATTTTCAATAATTTGCATTAAGTAGTAGGGTTACGTTAAAAGTGTACTCAATTTATCCTTATTAATATAGAAAAAATCCTCCAGCTATTTACCACTCATTCAGTTGTGTCAATATTTTAGGCCAACAGCATATTTCCGCTCTACAGGTATTGGAAAAGAGGCTGAATCAGAATTTACTTTGGTTCTGTTTAACTAATTATTACTACATGAGTAGGAACATGAATAAGGTAGGCGGTTTTATTGTGGTTTGTTTAATTTGTTTAATATGGGTTTTGGGAGGATGCGAGCCTAAAACGCCAGAAACCGAATCTGAAAAATCTTCAGAAATTTCATTTTTGACCGCTGATAGCATAGAAATCTATGGAGGTTTCTTTGAGGGGAGTCCCCAGTCTTCAACTATTTTGTTGTTTCACCAAGGAGGTTCTACCGCAAGAGGGGAGTACGCTGATATTATCCCCAGGCTAAGTTCTCTGGAATACCATGTCTTAGCTATTGACCAGCGTACGGGTGGTCAACGTTATGGAAGTTACAACAGAACGGTAGCTAACTTTCCACTGGGACGATATTCATACTGTGATGCGAAGGAAGATATAAAAGCTGCTGTGAGTTTTGCGCAGGAAAGAGTTTCAGGGAGTAAGATCATTCTCTGGAGAAGTAGCTACAGTGCTGCACTAGCCATACTGTATGCAGCGGAATATCCTGAAAATATAGATGGCGTGTTGGCATTTTCTCCTGCCTCAGGTAAACCCATGGAAGGATGCAGGCCTGATTCAGCTTTTACCGGTGTTGAGGTTCCGCTCATTTTGCTGCGTCCCCAGTCCGAAATGGAAATAGAAGTAGTTTAGGACCAGTTTACGCTTGCAGCTGCAGCTGGACATAACACGTTCATCGCTCAAAATGGTATTCATGGTTCTTCTATGCTGGTAGAAAGCCGAATCAATGGTGATCCTCCTCCTTCCTGGGAGATAGTAACTACTTTTCTGGAGAGCGTAGGTAGGGCCGGAGGCTCAGCTAGTCTATGATAGCTGCACGTATAATAGTCAGATAGTTAGGTGCTAGCACCCCTTTTTCATAGAAATTTCTGGATACCAGCAACCTATGCATATGCGGGAGCTTATAAGGCGGTACCCCCATCAGCATATGATGCTCAGCATGGTAGTTCACATAGTAGGGAGCAAACAGCATTCTTTCCAGAAAGTTAGCTTTAGTTGTACGTGTATTTTTAAAGGGGTCTTCTCTATCCTCTACTACTGAATGTTCTGCCATAGACCTAATTCTGAGGCATAGTTGGAAGGTAGTTAGGTAGGCACCTATCCAGAGTAAGTATAGCCAGGGGGAAGCCAGGACTGTAAGCAGGATGAATATAAGAGTATTGGCAGCTAAAGGACCTAGCAGGCTTACTCGGAATACATGCCAGAATTCTTTCCAATTTCTATCTTTCTGGGAAATGCTGACCACCTTACCGCCCAGGTTAAACGCTAAGTATCCAAGGTGCATCATAACTAACCCTACTAGGGCTTTGAGACCTGTTTGTCCACTGATGTCTCGGAAAAATTTTCTGAACATACTTTTCCTGCTGGTTGGATATCCCCTTGTTAATAGAAGGTCTGGATCTTCTTCAAGGCCATTTGACACATGATGCCGGTAATGGTAGGGTCTATATGCCTTCATATTATTGAAAATGGGGAAAGCCCCTAACCATTGGCCTACGAGATCATTCCATCTTTTCTGTGGGAAGACAGCATGATGAGAGGTGTCATGCATGAGAATCGCACAGGCTAGCTGTTTTCCACCTATAACTAGTAGGGCTATTATTATGCTGAAAATAGAAGGGAAGACGTATACCCAGGTAAAAGCAGCAATTATCCAGAAATAGTGAAAAATGATTCCCTTCCAGGCCATTAGGGCACTTTTTTCTAGAAGGAGTTTCCGTTCCTCTCTAGTGAGATAATCTTTAGCTGAGACAATTTGCATATCAGAAAGCCTTTTTATGAGTAGCACCTGTTATGGAGCTTATTTTTACCTTAATTTACAAATGTATGTATGCATAGTAAAGTTTGATTTTGTATATTTAAACATGCTATAGAATAATTAGAGAATCATAATATTGACGCTGCCCAAACAAACACCATTTTTCCTTTTATTCACTGTAAACAGAAGCTGATCGCACTGCCCTATGGGTTTCCTGATTATTGCCTCCTTAACCCAAATGCTCCTGGCAAGTCTGCTGCTATGGCAAGACTTCCGGAACAGGCGTGCTGAAAGTTACCTACTATTCTTTCTTCTATTAATGGCAGGACACCTACTTGTAAAATTTGTCTTGTTAGAAGTATTGGATAGGGAAGAACTATTTGATGATTTAGTTACAAGTTTTTCACTTGCCTACGGTCCGCTTGTATTCTTCTATTTTGAAAGTAAGCGTAAGGGAATTCTGCTAAAGAGACAAACACATTTTCTTCATTTCTCTCCATTTATCTTAGCTACCATAGCCTATATGTTTGTAGCTAGTAAGCTTCTAAAAAATTATGATGATACCTTGGTAGAAGCATATACCCGCGTTGTGGGAATAGGAGTTGTTATATCTCAAGTAGCTTATTATAGCTACCTACTAGTAGTGTTACTTAGGAATAAGATGGACCACAGGGAGGTAAACTGGCTTAAGTTGCCTTTATTGATAGGTCTATTACCTTTCTTCTTGCTATTCTTTGTTTCCTATATGCCTGATAATTACCGGCCCATAAGAACGGCTGCCTATGTGAGTATGTTCGTCTGGGTAGTAGCTATTTTAAGGAATTACTACAAGCAGAGAGAATCCTTTAGAGAGGTGCTAGCAGATTCCCTACCTGAGATTTCCCCGGAGAAATATCAGCGATCCAGTCTGACAGAAGAACAAGCTATAACCTATTTGAATAAGCTGACTGAACTTATGGAATCAGATAAGTTATACTTAGACCCCGAGCTTTCTCTATCTGACTTAGCCCAACATCTGGATATACCTAAACATCACTTGACGGAAGTCCTAAATACACGTCTCAATAAAACGTACTATCAATTTGTGAATAGCTACAGAATAGATGAAGCTAAGAAGAAGATAGAAACGGCAGAATATGATAATTTGCTAGAATTAGCGTTTGCCTCTGGATTCAAGTCAAAAGCTACTTTTAATACCTACTTTAAGCAGATGACAGGGGCTACTCCCTCTTCCTACAGAAAGCGTTCAGCTTCCTCTGAGTAAAATGTACGTAATTTATTTTCACTTAACAATTTCATAACACAGATTTATAACACTGATTACCAGTTAGTTATGAAATAAGTAAAAGTGTGAATTGTCTCCCCCGCTTATCCCATACCTTTTAGAGGTATGGTCCTGCTGTATCAGTCGCATTTATCAGTATGAAAAAGTAATATTTACATATTGTAGGTATCTGTTGTAACTGATAAGTCATGAACAAGATATTTCCTTCCTACATTCTCTTGCTACTCTTACTAGGAGTCATGGCCTCCTGTGCAGATTATGAGCGTCAATCTTCTCCTGAAATGACCCTTATAGAGAAAGCTGCACTAAGTAGAACAGATGATAAAGACAAGCTGAAATTCTATACTAAGTATGCTTACCTAGAGATATATGCGGTTAATGATTCTTTATCACCAGGAAGGAAAGTAGAGTTTTCAGATTCTAATGAATTATTTATGTATCCGGGGAATAACCATAGCCTATTTTTGGCAGCTGCACCAAAGGATACTTTTTTTATAGCAGAAAGACATATTGATATAGAAGGGGCTAAAAATATTCGTGATTTAGGTGGCCTCTTCACTAAAGATGGGTATCAGGTTAAATGGGGAAAGTTGTTTAGGTCAGGGGACATTTCTACTGTATCTGTATCAGATTATCAGCGCTTAATTCCTCTTGGGATCAATACCATTTGTGATTTTAGAACCACAGTGGAAGTTGAGGAGAAGCCTGATAATTGGCCAGGCCTTGACCAGTTATCTTATGTAAACATCCCTGTAGGGGAAGGGAGTCTAATGAAGGAGGAGTTGATTGGTAAAATCAACTCCCCTGATTTTGACGTAGTTAAATTTATGGTGGATATGAACAGAGGGTTTGTGAAGGACTATTCAGCAGAGTATAGGGATTTCATTCGCCTTCTCATAAAAGAAGATAACTACCCCATTTTATATCATTGTACAGCCGGTAAAGACAGGACCGGATTTGCCTCAGCCTTAGTGCTGTCTGTGTTAGGAGTCAGCAGAGAAGACATTATGGATGAATATCTGATGTCGAATTACTATTTGCATGACACTAGTGAAGGTATGCTAAGAAAGGCGGCTATCTTCTTTGGGATAGATCACACTAGACTGCGTGGCCTCATGGAAGTAAGGCAGGATTACCTGAGAGCCGCCTTTGATGCCATTGATTCTAATTATGGGTCTGTAGAAGCTTATATGACTGAGGCCCTTCAAATACCCTCCACAGAGATAGATAAATTAAAGGAGATTCTCCTTTATGATTATCAATCAACCTCTCAACTTACTTCCCTCTAGCCTTATTGGTTTCTCACTTATATGCACATTACGCTCTCTCCAGCTCTTGAGTTCAAGCGTGGAAATAGATACCTGCAAAATTGGGTATTTGGATGTATCACTGCATCTAGCCTGTGCCTACAGTACCAGGACCTTTACAAGCGCTAGCCGCTGGAATCCTAATCTGATTATTTCTTCCTCATAAATTTTAAGCACAGTCCTCTAGAATTTAGACCAACACCCTATCTGCCTATGTAAGTGGAGAAAACCTAGGCTTTTTTTAAACAAAAATGGCCTTACTTTAGCTTACTACAAGTAATACATAATGAAAGCATAAGCTGATTATACGTGAAGGCAATACTCCCTACTCTCATATTCTTTTTAACATTCCACTTAGCTCTTGGTCAAGAAGACTCCAGGCCTAACCAGCAGGATTACGCCTTAAGCATAAGCAAAGCAGTAGATAAAATAAAGCTGGATGGAGTCATAGAAGAGAAAACCTGGAAAGAGGCAGATATAGCCTCAGATTTCTGGCAAAAAAGCCCTAAGGATGATATAAAAGCTGCCCTGAAAACGGAAATGATGGTATCATATGATGATAACTTTTTCTATGTAGCTGCTATCTGTCATGACAGTACGAACCATGTGATAACTACGCTAAAAAGAGATGTTGGATTTTGGGATGGTGATGCTGTGGGAGTCGTATTAGATCCCTTGAACCAAGCTACTTCAGGCTTTATGTTTGGTACCAGCCCGTATGGAGTACAGACTGAGGTACTATTAGGAGGAGGGAGTGGTTCTGAAAATTATAATGCCCAGTGGGATAACCGCTGGTTTGTGGAGACCAAGCGCTACCAGGATAAATGGACGGTAGAAATGGCAATCCCTTTTAAGACCTTAAGATATGAGGCGGGAAGATCAACCTGGGGGATTAACTTTATCAGAAATGACAAGAAGAATAATCGTATAGACGGATGGGCCAGAATTCCCATCCAGTTCTGGATGATAGA